>JAITKY010000281.1 GCA_031278135.1 Prevotellaceae bacterium
TGTCTTAACGGTAAAATACAGCGATTTATAACAAATAACTACGGACTGAGGGACAAAGATTTCTTCCTGTATCGAATTGCTGGATATTGTTCATAGCACCTCAATAAAAGATTTAGCCGCAAAAATAAAAAAAGTTGCAGTTACAATATTTTTTGTACTTTTGCGTGATTTTTAGAACATGTCATATTATATAGAAATTAAATGAAATGATTAAATATAAATGAATTAATTAATTAAATGAACGCGCAAAAAGTATTAGATGACCTGAAAAAAAGGTTCCCGAACGAACCGGAATATCATCAGGCAGTGGTAGAGGTATTGGAATCAATTGAAGAAATATACAACCAATACCCGGAGTTTGGAAAAACAAATCTGATTGAAAGACTGTGTATCCCCGACAGGATTTTTTCATTCAGAGTAACGTGGGTAGATGACCGTGGAAATGTTAGGACTAATATGGGTTATCGTATCCAGCATTCCAATGCGATCGGTCCGTACAAGGGAGGCATTCGCTTTCACAGTTCGGTTAATCCGTCTATCCTGAAATTTCTGGCATTCGAACAGACGTTCAAAAATGCGTTGACTACTCTTCCCATGGGTGGCGCTAAAGGCGGTTCCGATTTTTCGCCGAAAGGTAAATCGAACGCCGAAGTAATGCGTTTCTGTCAGGCTTTTGTCCTCGAACTGTGGAAACATATCGGTCCGGATACCGATGTTCCTGCAGGCGATATTGGAGTCGGCGGACGCGAAATTGCATACATGTTCGGCATGTATAAGAAACTTGCGAAGGAATTTACCGGAACATTTACCGGCAAAGGTCTGGAATTTGGAGGTTCGCTGATTCGTCCCGAAGCCACAGGGTATGGAAATATTTATTTTCTGCTCGAAATGCTGAAGACACGAAACATTGACATCAAAGACAAGGTGTGTACAGTTTCGGGATCCGGAAATGTCGCTCAGTACACGGTTGAGAAACTTATTGAACTCGGCGCCAAAGTTGTAACGCTATCCGATTCGAACGGATATATCTACGATCCCGACGGCATCGACAGCGAAAAACTGGAATACGTCAAAGAATTGAAGGAAGTATATCGTGGACGTATTCGTGAATATGCCGAAAAATACAACTGCAAATATGTTGAAGGCACTCGTCCATGGGGTGAAAAGTGCGATATCGCTCTTCCATCGGCTACACAGAACGAAATCAACGAAGAGGAGGCTAAAACATTGGTTGCCAATGGTTGTTTTGCTGTATCGGAAGGCGCTAACATGCCTTCGACGCCGGGCGCTATCGAAGTATTCCAAAACGCAAAAATCCTGTATGCTCCGGGGAAAGCGGCAAATGCAGGAGGCGTGGCTACTTCGGGTTTGGAAATGACACAAAACTCTGTTCGTCTGTCGTGGACACGCGACGAAGTGGACGCCAAACTGAAAAGCATTATGCAAAACATTCATGCTCAATGTGTGAAATACGGTACGGAAACCGATGGTTATATCAACTATGTCAAAGGCGCAAATGTCGCCGGTTTCATGAAAGTCGCAAAAACTATTCTCGTACAGGGAGTTTTATAGCTTTGGAAATTATTTTTTTGCAGGATTTTATCAGGCAGGGGGCAAACTTGTAAACAGGTTTGCCCTTGCTGCTTAATAAGATGTACGACAAAATTCCCTGTTGTCATCTGTGGGATTATTGTTGCATTAGTGCGACAATAACAGTATGTAATATTTTCATGTCCAATGGTCCATTGCCATATGGTAAAAATTACAGAAAGAGTGTTAGCATTCTATGTTCTTTACGCCGATTTAAAAATTTGCATTCCTATATTCTATGGAATTTTAAAGTTTATGATGCTTTGTCCCAGCGTTATTAATATTGCTCATGGGGCGTATGATTTTATATCCTGTGACAGCCACAAGTATGCTTATTAACGGGCTTATCAGGTTGAAAAAGCAGTAGGGCAGATATGTTACAGTTGAAACGCCGAGTACTGTTGATTGTGTCATACCACATGTATTCCAAGGGATTAGCGGTGATGTTACCGTAACGCCATCTTCTATAGTGCGACTGAGGAGGCGGTTTTCGTAACCCTTTTGTTTGTAAACATTTTTAAACATATTGCCGGTGAGAATGATTGAGAGGTACTGGTCGGCAGTACAGACATTCAGGAATATACCCGAAGCGACGGTCGATGACACCATTCCTGTTGTCCGTTTCATAAACCGAAGAAATACGGATGTAATACTTGCCAGCATCCCACTTGCCGTCATCGAGCCGCCAAAGCACATGGCGCAAATAATCAGCCATATCGTGTTCATCATTCCCGACATTCCCTTTGTTTCTATCAGTTCGTTGAGAATAGTATTACCCGTTTCTATGTTAGTATTGCCGAAAAACGTCATCATCAAACCTTTGAAGAGCGACGAAACGTTTTGCGTATTCGAACCGGCGATTTGATGTAACAGTTCAGGCTGAAAAACAAATGCCATCACGCCGGCAGCCGCAGCCGACAAAAATAGAGTAATAACAGGAGATATTTTTCTGATAATCAGCACTGCCATAATCAATGGAACCAATAACAGCCATAAAGAAATATTATATGTGCCGTTCAGAGTATCCATAAATTCGTTGATTTCGTAAGAAGCCGTTGTTTCGTGATTGAATCCGGCGATGAGGAAAATCGTCAGAGTGATGACTATCGAAGGGACGGTAGTAATCATCATGTACCTGATATGCCGAAACAAAGGCGT
>JAITKY010000137.1 GCA_031278135.1 Prevotellaceae bacterium
AAGATATATCCCTTTGAAAGGAATAATCGTATAATTCTTCGAAAACCCAAAATCTTTTGCGATTTTATCAGCGTACAGACCTGCGGCATTGATAATTTTGGTTGCTGTGATTTTCAGAGTTTCAGTTTGTACCGTATTTGCATTGATTTTCTTCAAATAAGGTTCTTCGAAATAGATTTTTACTCCTTTCGACTGTAATTCGTTTTTGATACAATGACAAACTTCTACAGGGTCGACCGTAGCAGTTGTTGGGGAGTAAAGTGCATATTTATAAGTAACTGCGTTGGGTTCTATTTCCTTTAACTCGTTTTCGTCAATAAGTTTTATATCGACGCCGTTTACTTTTCCCCGTTTTTCAAGTTCGAATAAAGATTGCAATTCTTCTTCATTCAAAGCGACGACTACTTTTTTACATTCGTTAATATGTAAATGATTATCATAGCAATACTGTCGCATTAAAGCATTTCCTTCTTTTGTAAATTTTGCTTTCAAAGAATCTGCCGTATAGTAAAATCCCGCATGAAGAACGCCACTGTTTCGTCCGCTACTGTGACAGGCAACATCAGGCTCTTTTTCCACGATTATTATTTGTGCATCAGGATGTTTTGCGTTTAATTCGCGTGCTATTGCAAGTCCGACTATTCCTGCTCCAATTATTAAATAATCAGTTGTCAATGTTTTGTTTGTTTCCATTATCCCTTTGCGTCGGATTTCAGTTTGTATATTTTTTCGATAATATTCACAACTTTTAATCCTTCGAGCACATTTGTTGTAATAGATTCCTGTCCGTTCAACACCTTCACCACATTTTCAATCACATAATTATGATTTTGGGCGGAACCTTTGTAAGCGCCGTAATCATTACCCGGATTTGTCGGAGCAAGTTCCGGCATTTCGTAATCTTTGACATGACAATATTCGACTTCGTTCATATATTGACCACCGATTTTCACGCTACCATTTTCGGCGACAATAGTCATTGAACTCTCCAGATTGCGATTCCATACCGATGTAGAATAATTTAAGCATCCCATTCCTCCGTTCACAAAATCAAAATTCACAAACCCCGAATCTTCAAAATCCGTTAAATTCTTATGATTAAAATCATTAAATTTAGCCTGAATATTGGTAATATCCCCAAACATCCAGTACATAATATCAATAAAATGAGAAAATTGCGTAAACAATGTACCGCCGTCCAAATTTGCCGTACCGTGCCAGTTTCCGTGTTTATAATAACGTTCATCCCTGTTCCAGTAGCAGTTAAGTTGCACCATATATATATCGCCTAATTTGCCCGATTCCATCAAATCCTTTATCCATACCGATGGCGGCGAATAACGGTTTTGCATCACGCAAAACACCTGTTTATTAACCGATAAAGCCGTGTTTATAACTTTTTCGGCATCTACGGTAGATAAAGCGATTGGTTTTTCGATTACCGTATGTCGTTTTGATTTAAGAACTTTGATTGCATATTCTGCATGATAGCCGTTAGGAGTACATATATTGACAACATCAACATTCACATCTGCTTGTAACAATTCGTCTATCGATGAAAAAAAAGGAACGTTATAATTATCTATACCCAAATTTTCTTTTGGCAAAATATCGCACAATGCAACCAGTTCCGCATTTTTGTCGCGACTAATCATTTCGGCATGACGTTTTCCTATATGCCCGCAACCGACAACTGCAAATTTTATCTTTTTCATTCTTTATTTAATCCGTATTACTGTATTATTTTCTAATTTATATTCCTGTTTACTTTCGGGACAAATGGCCATTCCCTCATTATCAAATTCCAAACGATGTCCATATTCGCTCATCCAACCGGTCAGTCGCGAAGGATTACCAACAACCAACGCATAATCGGGTACATTTTTTGTAACTACGGCGCCGGCGCCGATAAATGCGTATTTTCCAATATCATGCCCGCAAACAACAGTTGCATTTGCTCCTATAGTCGCTCCTTTACCGACATGTGTTTTTGCATATTGGCTTTTACGATTGACAGCGCTTCTCGGATTTGTCACATTAGTGAAAACGCATGACGGACCCAAAAAAACATCATCGTCGCATGTCACGCCGGTATATATCGACACGTTGTTTTGAACTTTCACATTATTTCCCAACGTAACCTGCGGAGAAACAACTACATTTTGTCCGATATTGCAATCATTCCCGATTACACAGTCCGACATTATATGACTGAAATGCCATATTTTTGTTCCGGCGCCTATTTGGCATCCGGCGTCAATCACAGCCGTGTCGTGAGCAAAAAACTTATTCATTTACTTTGCTTTAAAAAACTGTTTGATTTTATCGGCTATAAATATTTGCTCATCTACAGTCAATTCCGTATGCATTGGTAACGACAGAACCGATTTAGCCAATTTTTCGGAGACTGTTAAATCTTCCCCTTTACGGGTTATATTTTGAAACGCTTTTTGTTCGTTCATCGGTAAAGGATAGTAAATCATTGATGGAATACCGTTTTCCCGTAAAAATGATTTCAATGAATCACGTTTTTCTACATCGTTGATTTTCACTGTATATTGATGATATACATGCGAAGAATATGGCGCTTCGTATGGTAAAACAATATCGTTCACATCTTTCAGTAATTCATTGTAATTTTGGGCGGCTCGATATCTTGCCGAAGAATATTCGTCAAGATATTTTAGTTTCACTCTCAAAACAGCGGCTTGCAGAGTATCCAATCTGGAATTACAGCCCAACATTTCATGATGATATTTAACTGATTGTCCATGGCTTGCTATCATTCGTAATTTTTGCGCCAATGTTTCGTCATTTGACATCATGGCGCCGCCATCGCCGTAACAAGCCAAATTTTTTGTCGGAAAAAACGACGTACAGCCAACGTGTCCAACAGTTCCTGTCTGTTTTCTACTCCTGTCGGAGAATTGATAATAAGCGCCCATTGCCTGTGCGTTATCTTCAATGACATATAAATCATTGCTTTTTGCAAAATCCATGATGGAAGTCATATCACAACTTTGTCCGAATAAATGGACGGGTATTATTGCCTTTGTTTTTGACGACAATCCTTTTTCAACATTTTTCACCGAAATATTAAAAGTATCATAATCAACATCGACCATAACAGGGGTAAGCCTTAATAAACCAATAACTTCCGCTGATGCCACATAAGTAAATGCAGGTACAATCACTTCGTCGCCCGGCTGCAAATCGAGCGCCATTAATGCAATCTGTAATGCATCGGTGCCATTTGCACAGGGAACAACGTGCGCAACGCCGGTATATTGTTCCAAATCTTTCTGAAAAGATTTAACTTCAGGACCATTGATATATGCTGCATTACGGATAGCCGATAAAACTGCTTTGTCTATTTCGTTTTGTATTTTTTGGTACTGACTCTTAAGGTCAACCATTTGTATATTCATGATCTACAGGCTCCAGTATGTCAATTTCGTTATATTATTTTTATAGAGGCCTTTCACATCTATCAAGATCCCCTTTTCGGCTGAAAGTTCCAAAAAATCTTTCTCGGTATAAGCACGATACTGTTTATGGGCTACTGCTGCAATGATTGCATCATACTTCCCTTGTGGCTTGTCGTTTAATTCAATATGATATTCGCTTTTCAATTCTTCGGCATCTGCATAAGGATCAACAACGTCCACCTGAACTCTGTATGATTGCAATTCTTTAATAATGTTAAAGACTTTGGAATTTCGGATGTCGGCAACATTTTCTTTAAAAGTGAATCCCATAACCAAAACTCGCGATTGAAGTAAATGTTTATCAGCCGCCAGTATTTTTTTTACAGTCTGTTTTGCGATATATCCGCCCATCGAATCGTTAATAAATCGTCCGGCATCGATTAACTGAGCATGATAGCCCTTTTGTTTTGCCTTATGTACCAAATAGTAAGGGTCAACGCCAATACAATGTCCTCCAACCAAACCCGGGTAAAATTTAAGGAAATTCCATTTTGTCCCTGCGGCTTCGATAACGTCGAATGTATTTATACCAATTCGATTGAAAATAATAGACAACTCGTTCATTAACGCTATATTGACGTCACGTTGAGTGTTTTCAATAATTTTTCCGGCTTCCGCCACTTTAATATTAGGAGCGCGATGTACACCGGCCTGAATAATTAATTCATAGACTTTTGCTATTTGATCTAACGATTCTTCGTCACATCCCGAAACAATTTTTACAGTATTTGTCAATGTATGTACTTTGTCGCCCGGATTTATACGTTCGGGTGAATAGCCAACTTTAAAATCTGTGATAAATTTTAATCCCGATTCTTTTTCCAGAACAGGAATACAGTCTTCTTCCGTACATCCGGGATAAACAGTTGATTCATACACAACATAATCCCCTGCTTTCAAAGCCTTTCCAACGGTTTTGCTTGCACTTGTCAAAGGAAACAAATTCGGCTGATTATATTCATCAATAGGAGTCGGCACAGCAATAATAAAAAAATTAGCTTGTCGTAGAACTTCAATATCAGCAGTAAACGTAATATCGGCGCCGGCAAAATCTTCTGCTGACAATTCGTAACTTGGGTCCTGACAATTACACATCATCTCAATCCGTTTTTGATTGATGTCAAACCCTATTACCGATATTTTTTTTGCAAATTCCAATGCTATAGGTAAACCAACATAGCCAAGTCCTACTACTGCAAGCTTTTTCTCTTTTGAAAGAAGTTGTTTGATCATTATATTTATTTTATATTTAATGTTTTTATTGAATTATAAAACATTGTCGGATATTTAAATTTTCGTCTGCCACCATGGGATAATAACCTGTGCGTAAGTAGAGCGTGCCTTTATCGTTTTTTGCTCTGATTTATTGCAGTAACATAGTGGTTTTACCCTCAATTTTCTTTCAACAATCCCATTGTACTTCATAACCACGATATTCCAATTGTTTTTTCATCCGATAAATATCATCTTCATATTGACGACAAGTGAAAGTATAAAAATCAAGATAATCATTCATATATTCGTCTCTTACAAAAAGCATTTTTCCTTTTAATGCTTCGAATGCCAAAACGGAATTTTCTGTTTTTTGCAATTCCACGATATCTATCATTATTCCGTATCCGGTTACTTTTCTCAACTGTTCTTCGACGCGAAACCGGACAAAAATATCATTCCCCTTGTAATAAATAGCGATATCGATATCGGATCTGTCATTCACCGTCCCATTTTGCGACGAACCAAACAAATAAGCAAAAACGATATCCGGAAAATTATCTTTAATCACCTGTCCCAATTGTTGAATATCTATCGTTTTCATTTATTTCCCAAATACCTGTTTAACAGTCTCATTATTCATTTTCAACAATTAACCCTTCGATTTTGTTAAAAAAAAGTTTTTACCGGTTTTATCAATGAAAAACCTTTCGTCATCGAAGATTTTAAGTATTGTATCTTTAATTTTTTTCACGGCTTCGCTACATGACCGTTGGGTCACAAATCACAATTTTTCAACTCAAATCTCTTACACAGAGACCGTTATTGAAACTGTATTTTCGCTTTCGCGGATACAAAGATACAAAAATCATTTTATCCGACGATTAAATTGATGCAATATCTCTAATGAATGTTGCATTCCGATTGAAAAACGACAGTTTTATTCTTTTCTAATAGTTTTGTCGGGACTGATTTTCGTGATGACCATCGTTGGAATCGTCTGCGACAGAGTGATAAACACAAACGAGCAAACATTCAGCACGATTATGTTCAACAGATTAATATTCACAGGAGCGGTCGAAAAAAAATAAGTTTCGGGGTTAAGATGTATGATTCCAAAACAATATTGAAGCACGCACAGCGACACGCCAAAAATATTTCCATACACAAGTCCTCGCAGCACAATCATCGACGACCTGTAAATAAATATCTTACGGATACTGAAATCCGTCATGCCCATCGATTTGAGGATTCCTATCATCGATATTTTTTCCAGGAGCATAATCAGCAGACCCGAAATCATGTTGAAACCGGCGACCACAATCATGATAATCAGGATAATCAACACATTCATATCGAGTATGGCGAGCCAGTTGAATATTTCGGGAAAAGCATTTCGCAGAGTTGTCACTTCGAGTCTTGAGCCGTCGTCGAAAGTCAGATAACCGGCTATATTGTCGATTGTTTCGTAAGATTTATCCATATCGTCGGAATTGTTGAGCATTATTTCCATTCCTGAGATTTGATTGTCGGTCCAGCGGTTAAGTCGCCGGATGTGCCTGATGTCGCAGATGACAAACGTTTTATCCATCTCTTCGAAATAAGTGTTATAGAGACCGGCGATTTTGAAACGTCGCACTCTCACGGGGTCCTGAACGAAATACATTTCGAACGAATCGCCGGTCTTCAGATTCAGCATGTTCGACAGAGTTTTGGAAATCAGCACACTGTCCGACGGCGTTGTTTCGTTGACCGGAAATATACCGCCATCGACCAGATATTGCTCGAAAAACGACCAGTCGAAATCCGCTCCGACGCCTTTAAGGACAACACCTTGAATATCGCTGTTAGCCCGAATAATTCCGCCTTTGTAGGCATATTGCTGAATATGTTCCACTTCGGGCAAAACAGCAATAGAATTATAGAAATCGTAATCGTTTTGAATCGGCGGAGTATCAAACGAATAGTTCGAATCGAGATTGGCGATGCGAAGATGAGAATTGAAACCAGAAATCTTATCTTTAAGTTGAATTTTGAAGCCCGACAATACCGACATCGCAACAATCATCACCGCAACGCTTAATGCAACGCTGAACACGGCAATACGAGTCATCACCTTCACCGGCTTACTGTCGCTGCTAAAAGACAGTTTCTTTGCAATAAAAAATTCTATATTCAATTCATTGTGTTTATGACAGTTATTTGTAACTCTTCGATTTACCTTCCAACTTCATAAACCGGAAACTAAGAGTTAAAAGTTATTTTACTTACTCTTTCGATTGCTTCTTTGAAGTTTTTTTGTTTTGTACAGAGCGAGATACGTACAAAACGTTCGCCTGTGCTTCCGAAAATGAAACTTGGAGTGATAAATACCCGCGCTTCGTTCAATATCTTGTTGCTCAACCACTCGCCCGATGGCATAGTCGCCGGTATTTTGCACCACAAGAACAGTCCGACTTGATTTTTGTCGAAAGTCAAGCCGAGTTTTGTTGCGAGTTCTTCGGCTAATTTGCGGCGTTCGCGATATTCTTCGTTACGTTTAATGTGCCATTCATCGCTGTTTTCGAGAGCCTTAACAGCGGCACGCTGAATGCCCAGAAAGATTCCCGAATCCATATTGCTCTTGAATTTCATGATTGAATCGATATAGTCTTTTTCGCCGATAACCCAGCCGACACGCCAGCCTGCCATGTTGTGCGATTTACTTAACGAGTTCATTTCCAGAGCCGCTTCTTTTGCGCCCTCGTATGTCAAGATGCTTTTATATTCGTCGTTAAGCACCAGACTGTAAGGATTATCGTTGACCAGCAGGAATTTGTTTTTCCGTGCGAGGGCAATCAGACGGGTGTACGTTTCGTCGGTTGCACGCACGCCGGTCGGCATGTTAGGGAAACACGACCACATCAGTTTCACTTTCGACAAATCCTGCGATTCGAGTTCGTCGAAATCGATTTGCCAGCCTGCGTCTTCTTTCAGCTTATAATTCCGGATTTTAGCGCCGGCGAGCAGCGTCACCGAAGCGTAAGTGGGATAACCCGGATCGGGAACCAGAACTTCGTCGCCTTCGTTCACAAACGACATGGTTATGTGCATAATACCCTCTTTCGAACCGGCAAGTGGAAGGACTTCCGATGCCGGATCGGATTTGACGCCGAAGGTTTTTTCGTACCATGCCGATATTGCCCGGCGTAGTTCCAAATCGCCTCGATAGGGTTGATAACCATGTGAATCGTCGCGTAATGCGATTTCGTGCAACTTGTCGACAGTTTCGTCCGACGGTCGCAAATCGGGGCTTCCGATACCCAGATTTATAACGGGTAATCCGGTTTTATTCATCTCTGCAATTTCTGCATTTTTCTTTGAAAAGTAATATTCCTGAATACTTCCTAATCTATTGGCTTCTTTAATTATCATTGTATTTTTTTTTAATAATATTAAACTTCCGATGGTAATTCTCCTTTTTTATATTCTCCATATATCGATAATCCCGAAACGTGCCTGACGATTTCGGAAATCGAAGCGTCATAATTAGCCGAATTATCCCATTCGACATCAACGTGAAACGAATACCGGTATGGTTGACCGAGTATCGGAACAGACTGTATTTTAGATACATTAACATCATTACGCGCAAATATCGACAGCGCTTCTGCCAACGATCCGGGCTGATGACGAACTTGAAACGACAGCGACGCTTTATTGCTGCCCGAAACCGAATGATGATTTTTAGACAGGATAATGAACCGGGTATAATTTTTTTTAATCGTTTCGATGCCTTCTTTAAGTATTTCGAGATTATACATTTGCGCCGCGACGTTTCCGGCGACGGCGGCAGTATCGGCGAGCTGGTTTTCGTATATCTTTTTTGCCGACTCGGCAGTGTCTTCTGTTTCGGTAATCATCACGTTTTTAGGTAATGTACTGAGATATTCGGCGCATTGACGCAAGGCTATCGGATGCGAAATGATATGTCGCAAATTATTGATTTCCACGCCTTTCAACGCCATAAGATTCATTTTGATGCGCAGATAAACTTCGCCTATTATCCTCAATCTGAACTCGTCGAGATATCCGTAGTTTTGCAACAGACTGCCTGCGATAGTGTTTTCTATCGCCATGATACCGTAATCGGCTTCGCCGGAATCGACTTTCCCGCACAACAATCTGAATGTGTCACACTCAATAAGACCTATGTCTTCACCGAAAAATCTGCAAGCTGCTTCGTCATGAAACGCTCCGGCTATTCCCTGTATTGCTATTCTCATTCTTAATTCATTTAAATTTGATACACATATATTTGAAAAAAAATTTGTTTTCAAATAATTCCTGCAACATGTTAACATCATTTTTGTTTCGCCTTACGTTTATTAATCTATTCATTTTCATATAATAACATCCATGAACATCGTATTTTCCGACTGCAAATTTACACTGTTTTTTTTAATTAACGATTTTTTTGTGAGAGTGGTGAGTGAGTGATGAGTGTCATGTCCTGAAATAAGTATACAGACAAAAGGAGTAAAAAGTATGACAAAAAGAGTAAAAACGCATAATCGGTACAGTATTTGCTTTAAATAAAAAGTAGTTCAGGAAGTGTCATCTGGATCGAGCATAAGTGAAGTAAATCGTCGTTATGGAATCAAAGGTGGTGCGACAGTTCAAAGCTGGATAAAGAAATTTGGGCGGGAAGACTTGTTAAACAAAGTAGTAAGAATAGAAATGAAAGGAGAAAAAGACAGATTAAAAACAGTTAGAAGGCTAAATCTTTTATTGAGGTGCTATGAAAAATACAATTACCTTTGTAGGATTAAAAACGGATAAAAAATGGGACGCAAAAGACTAGAACGCCCGAGTACGGAGATTTTATTTTCGAC
>JAITKY010000178.1 GCA_031278135.1 Prevotellaceae bacterium
CTTCGCCTATTATTGTTTTATCTTATCTGAAATAATATATGACAAATATCTACTGTGTATCAGATTTATACATAAAGATAAGCGTAACTGAAATGGGGGGATTTATAGAGGAAAGGTATAAAAAACGAAAAAAAAACGAAACTTTTTGTAAAAAAAGGGGTACATTCCAAAATGTCGTTTTGCAATGTACGTTTACTTATTAATATTCTCAAATATAATGAACAGCACTAAATATGGACTTATTTCAAACGTGCAAAGGTATAAAAAACGAAAAAAATACGAAACATTTGCTTTGGCAAATACTCTCATTATTCTAATTGTCATAAATAATATCAATATTGCTGCCAATATTTTAGAGATTACGAGTGCGATTTCTTCGATACGTGTTCCTGAATATAAAAGAGCCACGATTGTCAGCGGTAAAATCGCCATTCCCAAAATACTAAGATAAAATTTCCGGTTGAGATGAATTTCGCCAAAAATATTTTCAGACTTGCATATCAGGGCAACCAGCCTCAATGCCACCGGCTGAATGATAAAAATACCAGATAAAGCCAAAAAGGGTGTTGCCATCATTTTATATTCCTGATAATTAACCATCAATGAAAACTGTATCGAGGCGACTATTATCGTAAACAGAACTGTATATGTGGTATTGATTGTCCTTATCCGGCTTGTCGCTTCGTATTGTTTTCTCGTAAACCGGTAATCGGTAAGCATCTTACTAATACTTGGTATTCGGCTCTTTAAAACAATAAATATCATCAAAAAATAAACGCTCAAACCTGCGGCAACTCCACTTTTGACAATATGTTCGCTGTGATCTATGGTTTTTGACGCAGGCATTTCTGATACACTGTTATATACTATCGATTTGTCGCCAAATATCCTGAACTCCGCAGGAATATATACATTCCCCGTATCTGCTGCTATGTTGTTTATCAGACTGTCGGACACCATTTTAACGGATTTTTATTTAATTGCCTCTCTTTGCCTTATAACCTTCTTTGACAAGATAATCTACAATTTTATCTCTGAAATCGCCCTGTATCAGTATTTCGTCGTCTTTGACCGTTCCGCCGACTCCACATTTGGTTTTCAGGACTTTGCCTAAATCTCTCAAATCATCTTCGGTGCCGGTAAATCCTTGCACAAGTGTTACTTTCTTTCCACCTCGCTGTTTTTTATCCAGACGCACCGTTAACTTTTGTTTTGATGGTTCGAGCGTTTCCTGTTCTTCTGCTGCGACATTGTACTCGTACCGGTAATCGGGATTTGTGGAATACACTATATTCACACGTTCCTTATGCTCTTTTGCCATGTTTTTATTTGACTAATTTCTTGTATTTCAAGCGATGAGGAATATTATCTCCAAGCCGTTTTTTCTTGTTTTCCTCGTACTCGCTGTATCCGCCTTCGAAAAAGTGAACATACGAATTGCCTTCAAAAGCAAGTATATGCGTAGCAATACGATCGAGAAACCAGCGGTCGTGCGAAATTACAACGGCGCAACCCGCAAAGTTCTCCAAACCTTCTTCCAATGCTCTTAACGTATTAACATCTATGTCGTTAGTTGGCTCGTCGAGCAACAGTACATTACCTTCATCTTTGAGTGTCAAAGCCAAATGCAGCCTATTCCGTTCGCCTCCGGAGAGTACGCCTGCTTTCTTTTCCTGATCTGCTCCAGTGAAATTGAATCGCGACACGTATGCACGTGCATTAATATCTCTGTTACCCAGACGGATATATTCGTTTTCGTCCGAAATAATTTCGTAAACAGTTCTATCGGGGTCGATAGATTTGTGTTGCTGGTCGATGTATGCGATTTTCACAGTGTCGCCAACGGTAAATATCCCTTCGTCAGGTGTTTCGATGCCCATAATCAGACGGAAGAGTGTTGTTTTCCCGGCGCCGTTGGGTCCGATAATTCCGACAATTCCGGCAGGCGGCAGTTTAAAATTGAGATTTTCGAAAAGCACTTTGTCTCCATACGCTTTTTTGACGTTAACGGCTTCGATCACAGTGTCTCCCAGACGGGGTCCGTTGGGGATGAATATTTCAAGTCGTTCTTCTTTCTGCCTGCTGTCCTCGTTTGCCATTTTTTCGTATGCATACAAACGGGCTTTCGACTTTGCTTGACGCGCTTTTGGCGACATGCGTACCCATTCTAATTCGCGTTCCAAAGTCTTTCGGCGTTTACTCTCCTGTTTTTCTTCCATTTCCAGACGTTTCGATTTCTGTTCGAGCCATGATGAATAGTTTCCTTTCCACGGAATACCTTCGCCACGGTCGAGTTCGAGAATCCAACCTGCTACATTATCAAGAAAATACCGGTCGTGAGTAACGGCTATCACCGTGCCTTTATATTGTTGCAGATGTATTTCGAGCCACTGTATCGATTCGGCGTCCAAATGGTTGGTCGGCTCGTCCAGCAGAAGCACATCCGGCTCTTTCAACAGCAAACGACACAATGCAATACGTCTTCGTTCGCCTCCGGATAAATGTTTGACAAGTTGCGTTTCGTCGGGACAGCGAAGTGCATCCATTGCTCTCTCCAATTTACTGTCGATTTCCCAACCGCCGGATATTTCGATTTTCTCAGTCAACTCTCCTTGATATTCAATCAGTTTATTCATTTCGTCGTCGGAGAGTTCTTCCATGAAACGGGAATTAACAGCCTCATATTCGGCAAGTAAATTTACAATTTCCTGGACGCCTTCCTGAACAATCTCTTTGACGGTTTTATTTTCGTCTAATTGTGGTTCCTGTTCCAGATATCCGATCGAATATCCGGGCGAAAAAACTACTTCACCTTGTATATTCCTGTCTATTCCTGCAATTATCTTTAACAGAGAGGATTTACCGGAACCGTTCAATCCTATGATACCTATTTTCGCTCCATAAAAAAACGAAAGGTATATGTCTTTTAATACTTGTTTTTGAGGTGGATACGTCTTGTTTACTCCCACCATCGAAAAAATAATCTTTTCGTCTGCCATACCTGCTTTTTTATTCTATTTTGACCGCAAAATTACATGAAAGTTTTAAATTTCCAAATAATCAATAAAATGGACAGGGTCGACGCATTTAAATTTGTATTAGTTTCAAAAGATACTCTTTGTTCCAAGCGGCTTTTAGTCTTTTTGAACGTAAAGATTCTGAACCTGAATCTTTTTTGAGCAAATTTAAAC
>JAITKY010000214.1 GCA_031278135.1 Prevotellaceae bacterium
GATGTTTTTTTGAAAATATAAATCAGAAATGGAAGGGGGAGTTAGAGACTCTTATGTCTATGAAATTGCAAACATTTGAGAACAATACTATCTCACAAAACTATGCCGCTTGATGAATAACTGTATCCATCTTCTTCTGTTTAATTTATTATTATTTCCATTATTTTTCAACGCTTTTAATAAAATAAATACTTGTTTGTTCTTTGACATCTTTAATTTGTTTTAAAATTTTGGGCAAAGATACATTTATTTTTTCAAATGCGACGATATTTTTACTCGCAGATCGTAATTGTCAATCTACAATTGTCAATCTACAAAGCGCTGTTTGTCAGAAAAACGAACAATAGAGCAATGATTGCGTAAAATTCGGCAAAAGCGGCGAAAAGCATTGTTTGAATCATCACTTTATATCCGCTACCGATTGCCGCTATACCGTTTGCACAGACTTCGCCCTGACGTATCGCCGAAAGCAAACCCACTATGCCCATAACCAAACCCGCTCCGAAAATTGCTGCGCCCGCAAATGGGCTGATATCCGCAATAAGTTTACTTTGAAGCGTGTAAAAGCCAACAAACCCGTATAAACCCTGAGTACTTGGCAATGCCGCCAAGCCGATGTAACTGCCCAGAGCGCCGGGATTTTTCTTCAATGCGCCGACTGCGGCGTTTCCGCAGATTGTGATTCCGTAAATACTGCCGAGCCCTGCAAGCCCGACCATCATGGCTACTCCTATATAAGCCAATAAAATTGCTGTCATAATATTTCTATATTTAATTAATTATCATTTTCCTTTCTCAAACAGTTTAAAGGGATATCCGCCTCCGTCGAATCCCGAATTTTTATAATATTCGACATAAGTCAAACGTAAAGGATGAACCACTGCACCGATAATATTCAGCGAAAAGTTCAGACTGTGACCAAACAGCAGTATTACCAGCGTAATCAACTGACTGGCTACGGGAATATCCATGCCCTCGCCCGCCAGCACAGCCAAATTGTTGAACACCCCGCCAAGTACGCCGCCTGTCAAGCCCAACACGAAAAGCCTTATGTACGAAAGGATGTCACCCATCAATCCCGATATCATGTTGTACGTTGTCCACAGTCCCGACCCGAAATTGACAAAGATATTTTTCTCGGGATTATTGTAGAACAGAGCAATCAGTTCGGCAAAACACCAAACGGCGCCTATAACGTACAGAACGGCGAGATTGTCCGTCGTATCTTTCAACACGAACAGCGTTGCGCCGCCGACGATTACCACAATCCACGCCCATGTCGAAAGCGCATATTTCCAGCCCCGCTGCTTGACGATTTTCGCAGCATTGACAAACATGGCAAAGATTATCTGCACGAATCCCAACATGAGCGAAAGAATCATCATCCCGAAATTTTCTTTTAACCCGAACAGTCGTTCAACGATTTTATCGGGTCTGATACTGTCTATCGACACTCCGAAAAACGTGGCGGTAATTACTCCAAACAGCAAAGTCGCCGCTCCCATGTATTGCGCCAAAGTCAGTATGGGACGTATAACGGCGTTTTTGATCTTGATTTTCAATAACGACGCCACTGCCAGAATGAAAAGTCCATACCCTCCGTCGCCGAGACAAAATCCGAAAAACAGCATAAAAAACGGCGCAAAAAACGGTGTCGGATCTAATTCGCTGTATTTCGGCAAAGAATACAGGTTGGTGATTGGCTCGAATAAACGAACAAATCTGTTATTTTTCAGCAATACGGGCGGCTCTTCTTCGTCGTTACCGACGTCTTCTGTAACAAAATAGGCTGTCGCCTGAGTTTCGAGAAACGTTTCGAATTTAGCCTTATTCTCTTTTGGCAACCATCCTGTTAATATTCTGATACTGTCGGCGGCTTCGTTTCGGGCGCTGAGTTTGGCGGTGTTATAATCGATTGTTTCCGTGAGACGTTTGCGCTCTTCTACCAAAGTTTCGACCGATAAAACCAGCGATTCCAACTGTTTTTGCCGCTGTGCATATTGCCCGTTCAGCCGGTTCAATTCATCCTGCAATTTGCTGTGCGACTGCGAAGGCGGTTTGACGGCCTGCAATTCGAAATTAAAAACCTGATTATCGTGCTGCAATATCACGAAGTATATTTTCCCTTTATAGCGATTGATTTCGCAAAGCGGATAGATATTCGCCCAATTTTCGTCGAACTGTTTGATCGGGACGGAATAAAATTTCGGTGTAATTTCCAGCGATGTAAGACGGGAGATATCGTTTTCGTCAAATTCGCCCCATGGAATCGCTTCTTCAATATCCTTTCCGGTTTTGTTTATCGAAGCGTCGAGCTTTGCAAGTTGTTCCCTAACGTCGGAATATGCTTCGACCAAAGCGTCAGCATCGCCCTCGAACGGAACGGTTGCCGGCGACGCTTTAACTGTTTTAAGCTCGGAAATAATTCTGTTGAGGTTGCCGGCTTTATGGACAATTTTGTCTGTATCATCGTCGAGTTCCACATTACGCGATTCGACGTGGATCATTCCAAGTTCCTGCAACTGTTCCAGAAAACGGCTGAAATCGCCGTGATATAGCAGGAAACTGTATTTAATCATCGGTACAATCATTGACTGTCCTCCTCTTCCTGACGTTTTTTGACTATTTTTTGCGCCGATTTCGAGAGATTATCTTCGTCTTCGAGAAAACGTTTGATTTTCCGTATGGCTTCGGTGTACCCAGGTATTTGCACTTTCTCATACAGATTGACTTTTTGAGTAGTTTTTTTTCGTGCATGGTCGAGCAGATTGATTTTATGTACATAAAACTCATAACGGATACCTGTTGTCGCGAGCGTTTTGAGTATCTGTATCCCGTCGGTGTACCAGAATGGACTGCTGAACAGACTGTATTGACCGGTGTCGAACAACACTTCGTCGAGCGAGGGTATATTTACTCCGGCAATTTTTTCGGAGTTTAATCTGATGTCTTTTACGGCAATCAAATCGGGTTCAAACTCGTTCCACAATCCCGAAATATGTTTATATGACGAAATCAGTTTTTCCAGTTCGACCGATAATTTTACGGCTTCTTCCTTTGCCCGTTGCACTTCCATACGCAAAGCCGATTCCTTACTTTTGATTGTCGGCAAGGCTCTTACACGCATCTTAAGTTGCTTGTTAAGATCGTTAAGCGAAGTTTTATTGAATTGAAATTTTATTGCCATTGTTTTCTGTGCCGTTTAACGTTTAATAAAACACTTGTGTTACATACATGTTAATTATTGCTGACTCGATGAAAATCGCTGCCGCTTCTTCGTGATCTTTATTCGCTTCTGCGGGAATAATTTCGTATCTCACAGGTGCGTTTTTTTGTTTCATCTTGTTGTACGCATTGATTGTGTTGCTGACATATACCCACGAATCGGCTTCGCTGTGAAACAAAACCAGACTGTCGGAAGGGACAAAGTCCGTAAGCGAATTTCTTTTAAGGATTTTGCCGAACTCCACATCTTTATCGTTCAGTATCGTGTCGATAAACTCTTTCCGAAACAGATTTTGAGGATTGAGATTTATCGGATATTTTGCAAGATAGTCTAACGAATAATTATTGTTTTCCAGAATTTCGTTATCCTTTTCGGAAAATATTTGATCATACGGCTTTGTATAGCCCGAATATTCTTTGTATGTGGACAAAACCCACAAATATGAAGAAATACTGTTAGCGGGCAAATCTTCGTCCTGTCGCAACACTTCTTTCACAAAATTTTCGACATCGTAAGGACCTGCTCCGGCATACGTCTTGACAATATTGATGTCGTGAGCCGTCTCCTGAATCTTTTTATGCAGAGCAACAGACGCATAGCCGCCTTCGGAATAGCCCAGAATGATGACATTGCTGTTTGCGGGCATCGCTCCGGACGTTATTTTCGTGTAATCGGCATAAGCCCTGATAATATCTAACGAGGTTTGTCCCAAAGTCTCTGCATGAATATACGGATGCGTTGTCGATGAACTTGTTCCGTAACCGATATAGTCGGGAATCAACGTCACGCACTTGAATACGGAAGCAAAAATATAGCAGAGTCTGATGTCGGTGGAATAGTTCGATGCATTACAGAACGAAGGCGCACTGTCTTTGTGCATCGTCCCATGATTATACACAACAACAGGCGTTTGACTGGAAATATCTGCCGGAATAACAAACAGTCCCGATACTTTTATATTATTATTGTTCAACGTAGTATTATATTCGACTCTGTAGATGCTGACGCCCGTCTGTACAAAGGGTTTGAAACTTGTATAATCCGTCATCAACGACTTCACCTGCTCGACACTCAACGTTCCTGCAGGCGTAGTATTCGTTAAAAATTCAACAAATGCGGGATCGTCTTTTTCTTCCTTACATGCCGTAAATGCAACTAAAACAGCAACTATCAATAAATACTTCTTCATAAATAACGTATTCAAATTTTTTGCAATATTACATAATTATTTTTAATTTAACGTTCACTCTGTGTCGTGTCATTGTTGGACGTATTCCAAAATGTCGTTTTGCCTG
>JAITKY010000046.1 GCA_031278135.1 Prevotellaceae bacterium
AATTCTGCCAATTCTGATCAAATTCTGAGTATCTACGTGCTAAAAAACAGTGTGGCGGGACATATAACTTTTGAATTAAAAATAAATTCATACTTTTGTACCGGATTTAGATAAATAATTTTAAAGTTATGAGACTTATTATTCAACCTGATTACAAGGGTGTTTCGCAATGGGCAGCGAACCATATAGTGTCCAAAATCAACGCTTTTGCTCCGACAGAAAGCAATCCGTTTGTTTTGGGACTTCCTACCGGCTCGTCGCCGTTGGGAGTTTATCGTGAATTGACGGAACTTTTCAAAAAAGGCAAAGTGTCGTTCGCCAACGTTGTGACATTCAATATGGACGAGTACGTCGGCATTCCTGAAGACCATCCCGAAAGTTATCACAATTTTATGTACAGCAATTTTTTCGAGCATATTGATATCCGTCCCGAAAATATCAATATCCTTAACGGAAACGCTGCAAATCTCACTGCCGAATGCGAGCGATACGAAGATAAAATCAAGAGCTACGGCAAGATACATCTATTTATGGGCGGCGTGGGAATTGACGGGCATATAGCGTTCAACGAGCCGGGATCTTCGCTGTCGTCGCGTACAAGAATCAAGACGCTCACAAAAGACACAATCATAGCCAATTCCCGTTTTTTCGGCAACGATGCGAACGCTGTTCCCAAAATGGCTTTGACAGTCGGAGTTGGCACAATCATGGATTCCGAAGAGGTCATGATTATTGCCAGCGGTCACAACAAGGCTCTTGCTCTGCAACATGCGGTCGAAGGCTCTATCAACCATATATGGACAATCAGTGCATTACAGATTCATCCAAAGGGAATTATCGTGTGCGACGATGCGGCAACCGTAGAACTTAAAGTAGGAACTGTAAATTATTTTAAAGATATCGAATCTCTATAGATATCATACAGTTATTCGATGAAAATATTGAATTTGGAGAATGTCGAAGTTACCGGTTGGGCGGCAGGAGGCAAGGCTATTGCAAAAGCAGGCGACATGGTGATTTTTGTGGAAGACGCCATTCCGGGCGACATCGTGAATATGAGAATTATACGGAAAAAAAATTATGCCGAAGGTCGTGTTACAGAGATCGTTTGTCCTTCGCCAATCTCGCAGAAACCGTTCTGTTCGCATTTCAATGACTGCGGAGGATGTGTGAGTCAGAGAATTCCGTACAGCCAACAGTTGAAATACAAGGAACAGCAAGTTAAAGATCAGTTAGAACGCATCGGCGGAATCAAATCGCCTTCAGTGAGAACGATTTTGCCGTCGGAGAAAACAATCTTTTACAGAAACAAACTGGAATTTACTTTTTCGAAAAAACGATGGCTAACAGCGTCAGAGACAGGCAATAATCATGATATCGACACTAATGCTCTGGGATTTCACGTTTCGGGACGATTCGACAAAGTGCTGGACATCGAAAAATGCTGGCTTCAGAAATCTCCCTCAAACGAAATCCGACTGAAAGCAAAGGCGTATGCGTTGAGCAAAGGATACGATTTTTTTGACATCAGAAACAAAACCGGACTTTTGAGAAACCTGATTATCAGGACAACCACAACCGGCGAAATTATGGTAATGGTAGTGTTCGGATACCGCGACGAAGAAAAACAAACGGATTTTCTGGAAATGCTACGACAAAATTTCGATATAACTTCGTTGAACTGTGTAGTTAATACAAAAGAAAATGACAGTGTCGGCGACCTTTACATAACCTGTTATTCCGGAAAACCGTATATCGAAGAAAAAATGGAGAATCTGGTTTTCCGTATCGGTCCGAAATCGTTTTACCAGACAAATTCGGAACAGGCTTACAATCTGTACAGTATAGTCCGCAAATATGCCGCTCTCACAGGCGTCGAAACGGTTTACGACCTTTATACCGGAACAGGCACTATTGCGATTTTCCTCGCTGAACATTCGAAGAAAGTCATTGGAATAGAATATGTTCCCGAAGCGATAGAAGATGCGAAAATAAATTCGGCGGCGAACGGAACAGAGAATACATCGTTTTATGCGGGAGACATAAAAGACGTTCTAAACAAGGATTTTATACAAACAAACGGCGCTCCGGATGTGGTTATACTTGACCCGCCGAGAGCAGGACTGCATCCGTCGATTCCCAAAATATTGCTCGAAACCGCTCCCGAAAAAATAATATACGTCAGTTGTAACCCTGCCACTCAGGCAAGAGATATCGCTATGCTCGCAGAACAGTACGAATTTGTTGAATGTCAGCCGGTTGATATGTTTCCGCAAACTCAACATGTAGAAAATATTGTTTTTTTAAGAAAATTTCACACTTTTTAAGAATCAAAAAGTTAATTTTGATGTATCTTTGCACAAATAAATTTTGTATATGAAACAAGTTATGAAATTAGTTTACTGTGTATTAGTGGTTTTTTTGTTCTCCACAGCGCCCGTATTTTCAGTTCCTGACGAGGATCCTGTTTCCTCAAAAAAAGCAAAAAAGACCACAACCGTCATTACAAAAGCGACAGACAGTGATAATGATGGCGTTCCGGATGACGAAGATGAATGTCCCAATATTCCCGGCCTCGCTGCGACAAAAGGTTGTCCCGACAGCGATGGCGACGGAATTCCCGACCATTTGGACGATTGTCCTACTATTGCCGGGCTTGTTCAATTTAAAGGTTGCCCCGACAGCGACCTTGACGGTATCCCCGACAATAAAGATGTGTGCCCCTACGAAGCAGGTCCCGCTTCGAACAATGGATGTCCACTGCCCGAAAAAATAGAGGGAACTACTTCAAAAGAAACAAGAGTTATCGATACTATCAGTCTTGACGAAGAACGCAACTTGCAGATTATGCGTTATGAACGGTATGCTGCCGAACAGGAACTCAAACGGCAGGAATATATCACTCAACTTGCAAACAACAATAGAAACAGTACCGTTGTCGTCGAAACGCCGGTCCCAGGTGACAAAATGCCGCCTGTCGTTATCACCGAAACAAAAGAAAATGCCGCCGAAAATACTGTTGTCGATACTCCGTCAAATCCATTGACTGAGCTTTCGACTGTGAAAATCGATAACTCAATGTATTTTAGTTACAAACCCAAATTAGAAGAGTTATTGAAAAGTATGCGATTTAAGGATGGGCGTGTAAGTTTTGCCGACGAAAACAAATTTTTCAACGCTCTGTCCGAATTAGCTTCATACTGTAATGCTTATCCCGAATGGAATATTACTTTCCGTTGCTATTCGAATGAGACGGATAACGCGTATGGAAATAAACAGTTGTTTTCGAACAGAGTACATACTTTGAAGCAAATTTTGACAGAAGATTTGCATGTCCCAGCTCAAAGGTTGAACTTTGTAAACAGCATAAGTCATACGTCCGAAATATCGAACTTTATATCGCTCGAAATAACAGTGAAATAGGATTTTATCTCATCTGTTTGTGCCTTCGAACAAGTCGTGAGTAGCCTTTTCTTCTTTTTTCTGCGATTTGAAATTATTGAACGTGTAACTTAAAGATACTGTAATTAAGGGCGATGCAGGATAGATCGTTGTTTTCGAATCAAGATTCATTCCGTTTTTCGTATCCACGTACTTGGCGGTCGAAAGAACATCGCGGACATTCAAAGTTGCAGACAATCTGCGACTAAGTAACTGTTGACGTACCGAAAAATTGAAGTAGAAAAATTCGTTTACCCGTCCTTGTGTACTCACCGAAGGACCAACAAAATAACTTTCCAGCCTCATGCGCGTGTTTTTTGCGATGTCGAAATTATTGTTAAACGCAAATTGCCAGTTCAAGCTTTCTTCGTCATCGTCTATTTTATATTCATTTGCAATGATATAGTAGAACATACTTCCATTGATATCCATGTTCCACCATTTCGAAATCTGCAGGTTTGTTGCGAGTTCGACGCCGGTAGCATAATCGTTGCCCACGTTCGAAATCGAATCGAGAGTGACCCCCGTATGATACGGAACCCGAACACGTTCGATTTTGTCGGTACGTCGCCGGTGGAAGAGGGTAGCGACAGCCGAATGTTCCCCAAATGTCCTGTTGTATGACAGTTCGACAGAGTTAGTATATTCCGGACGTATTTTGGGATTACCGCATTGAGCGGTGTAATAATCGACATATACAACGTATGGTTCCATGTAAAACAGTTGAGGCTGAGTGATTCGGCGTGAGTAACCGAGGTTCAGATGACTGCCTTTGCCGAAAGTATAAGAGAGATGCGCCGAAGGAAACAAATCGAACTTGTCCCATACATGGCGCGCCCATGCCTTGTTGTTTTCTAATTTCCGATGAATAAATTCGCCTCTCAAACCAACCTGATAACTGAATTTGGAATGTGTATTCGACACCATCGAATACAACGCATGTATATCTCTGCGAAACACATAGCGGTTATACATGTCGTCGCGCCGTTCGAACACGCCTTGTGCAGGATTGTAGAAATCAACTTTGTAATCGCCATCTTCGGTGTATGTGAAAAAATAATATCCGGCTTCGAATTTGCCGTCTTTGTTGTTGAACGGCAGCGTATAATCGAAATTTCCCTGCGCTGTCGTCCGGTATTCGTATTCCCATGCTCGATGTCCCTGCGCCCTATTTCCGTCCATGTCGAACAGGTCGGTGTAGAAAAATTCCATAGCGTCGTGTTCGTAGAAAGCAAAAAACGTACCTGTCAGATTGTGACCGTCGTCCGAAAAACGATGATCGAATCCGATGTCTCCCCTAAGCGTCAAATCGTGCAGACGGACATAGTCGTGACCGTCGTACGAAGCGCCTGTTTCTATGCCGGTTATGTTCGAGAGATATGTGTCTTCATAGTGCAGACGTCCACCTCTGTTTCGTATCCGGTATCGTGATTCGAGCGCTGTTGACCAGGTGGTTTTATCTCTGTACCAGTCCAGTCCGCTACGGATAGCATACAGGTCCACAAAACTTTTCCGTTCACCGGTAGCATGTGTAGTAGTCAGAGTATCATCGATATTGATGTGCTTCAATTGGTCGAAATCGCTGACAAGATATCTGCGTGACGCTTCACCCGAAGTTTGCCAGCGAATTTTTGGGTTTTTGTATGATGTGAGGAAATCGATACTGCGCGATTCAACTGTACTGCCCATTGCGTTAACCATTCCGCTCCAACCGTCGGTTGTCTGTTTTTTAGTATTTATGTTGATGATACCGGCAATGCCATCGGCTTCGTTTTTTGCCGACGGAGCGCTGATGATTTCGATATTTTCGATTTTGCCTGCGGGAATCTGTTCCAGAGCGGCGCTACCTTCCACAGTAGCAGGCTTCCCGTCAATATACACTTTGAATCCGGAACTGCCGCGAAAAGTGAGTTCTCCGTTAGCGTCCACTCTTACCGAAGGTGTCTGTTCGAGAATATCAATGGCTGTTCCTCCCGACGCCGAAATATATCCCGCCGCTTCGATTACTTTTCTGTCGAGTTTATAGACCATTTGTCGGCGATGAGCAACTATTTCGACCTCCGACAATTCCGTGTCCGAAAGCCGCAGTAAAATATCGGTATGAATCACATTTTTTTTGTTTTCGCTCAGATTTAAATCGAATCTTTGTTGGGAATAACCCACCGAAGTGACTGAAATAAAACAATCTCCGCCGCGGTCTGTCTTTAACGAAAATATTCCCCCAGCATCGGTCGAAACACCGGTAAGCAACGTAGAATCCGGCAAATACAACAAAACATTCACATCAATCATTGCTTCACCGGAAGATTCTTCTACCACCCGTCCGGTAACAGTCCAATTTGTCTGCGCCTGCAATCCCGTGAGAAACAAACACAAAACATACATAATCAAAATTTTATTCTTCATTTATTATAAGATAAAAAACAGTTTAAATGTTATTATTAACGGGCTATGTATATGCAAAAATCGTGCCAAAGTATTTATTGGC
>JAITKY010000067.1 GCA_031278135.1 Prevotellaceae bacterium
GTACCCCAAAAGGGCGGGTATGGGAATCCCCAAAAGGGTATTAAAGGCAGGGTATTAAATAACCCTTTGTGGGTATCATTAACTATTATGGGTGATTTCAGGCTCAAATGGTTTGAAAATGCAACGAAAAAAAGGCGCACAAGGAAAGGTGGCTATAACAGAGGAAAGATAACGGCAACGCCGTTCTTTGTGCCGGCAATTATTACTTTTGTCACGAATTTTATATAAAAAATTGTCACGGAAAAATAAGAAATATATAGAATACCGGAAATATGAATGTATTAACAATAAGCGGGATAACTAAACATTATGGAGCGATCACAGCGTTGAAGAATGTATCGTTTTCCGTTCCCGAAGGCTCGGTTTACGGGATTTTGGGACCGAACGGCAGTGGAAAAACGACCCTTTTAGGTATCGTTACCGACGCATTACGACCGTCGGCAGGCACATACAAATTTTTCGACGGATCGAAACCTGTTAACGAAATCAGAAAAGATATGGGAGTGTTATTAGAAACACCCAATTTTTATCCTTATCTTTCTGCTTACCAGAATTTAGATATAGTTGCAAAAATCAAAGGCTGTGATACCGCAGAAATTCCGGATGTGTTGAAAAAAGTAAATCTTTTTTATCGGCAACGCAGTTCGTTCAAAACATATTCGCTCGGAATGAAACAGCGGCTTGGAATTGCTGCGACCTTGCTCGGTAATCCCAAAATCGTGATTTTGGACGAACCAACAAACGGATTAGATCCTGAAGGAATATCCGAAATCCGGCAACTAATCAAACAACTTGCCAAAGAAGGAAAAACGGTTATCCTTGCCAGCCATCTGCTCGACGAAGTCGAAAAAGTCTGCACCCACGTGGCAATCCTTAAAAAGGGCGAACTGCTTACTGCAGGCGACATTAGCGGGGCATTGTCGAAAGAAGAGCAAACGCCAACAACCGTCCCGAAATCCAAAGAAAAAGCAATGATAGAAGTCGTTGCCGGCGATTTGGAAAACCTTGCCGGAGTGTTGAAAACATTAACCGGAGTGTTGGATATAACTGTAGATGAAGATGTAATAACAATCGTCCATTATACGGATGAATTGACCCCTCAACAAGTTAATAAACATTGCTTTGACAATGGCATCGTCCTCAACAGGCTGATTGCAAAAAACAAAAATCTTGAATCGAAATTTTTAGAACTCACAAAATAAACAGAAAGAATATGTTACATCTTTTAAGCATCGAATTTTTAAAATTACAACGAAACCGTTCGTTTCTGATACTGACGCTTTTGTTTGTGATAAGCATTTTCGGCATCAATTACATAATATTGGAAATTGTAAAAAACATTTACATTAACGACAAAATCACGTTTTCAAACGTATGGGAATTTGTGCCTTATGCAACAAGTTATTTGCTTGTGATTCCCGGTTTTATAATGATTATGCACACATGTTCGGAATATACCTATCGCACTCACCGGCAAAATGTTATCGACGGATTGAGCCGCAATCAGTATGTCACGACAAAAATATTGTTTATTATTATATTAGCCTTATTTTCCACAATAGCAACGATTATCACGACATTGATTACGGGAATATCGTTAGGCATCGATATTTCCTTCGAAAGTTTCAGATACATATACTATTTCTTCGTACAGGCAACGACATATATCAGTTTTGCTTTTCTCTTTGCTCTCTTGTTTAAAAAAACAGGATTGACGATAGGCTTATTTTTTGTCTATTCGCTTATTATTGAGAATATTTTGGAGAAATATATCAACCAAATACATATTGGTATAGATAAAATCGGTGAATTTTTGCCACTATCGTCTTCGGAACACTTGCTTATGCCTGATACCATACAGACTGTAATGAAAATAGCAAATATTGGAAATGCAAATTCCGAATATGCATATCTAATAATGTCAATTATTTACATCGGTTTATGTTATCTTACATGTTATTACAGATACGAAAAACAGGATTTATAACAGATTAAAATGAAATATGCATTATCATTTATATTAACAAGTTGCTTGCTTATTGCTTGTTATGCGAATAAAAAACCCAAAAACACTATTACCGTTAATGTATATACAATGACAGTAAGTAAATTGCCGGAACTTCGCAATGTGCCGTCGGAGATAATAAGTAAATTCGACGGTTGGGAAATTGACTCCATAGTATGTATCGAAAATTTCGACGGCGCTTCACGATTTCTTGTGAAAGGTGTTGGTAAAGAAGATATTGTGAAACGAAAGATGAGAGTTCAAACGATAGAGGTGACAACGGACAGCGTACAGCAGGAAGTATGGTCATACATTGTTTTACAGGATATTGCAAAAGATAAACCGTTCGAACTCGAAATTCTGTATATTCCCGCTGCCGGAACGGTTCTCGCTTACAACGCCGGACGTGATACACTGAAAAAAGACGATAAAACGGACGTCATCCTCGTCTCGAAACAGGACCTGAAACTGCGAATGATTAAATATCACGACAGCACAATGTTAACCTTTCCGATAGCAACAGGTTTGAACCTCGGCGACAAGAAAAAATCGGGTGATAAAAAAACTCCCGAAGGAATTTTTACCATCTATGCGATACACGACGCTTCGGACTGGGACTATGATTTCCACGACGGTAAGGGAAAAATAAAAGGATCGTACGGCAAATATTTTATTCGCTTCAAAGAACACTATCACATTGGAATACACGGAACTCACCTCCCCGAAACTCTCGGTTCGAGAGCAACGGACGGCTGTGTTCGTATGCACAGCAAAAGCATCGAAGAAATTGTTCCTTTGGTCTCACGTTCAAAAACTTTGATTGTCGTTACTCCCGCAATGGAAGACGAGGCGGCGAATAATCATAACCCGATATAGTCTACAAAGTGATATTTTAAATATATTTTTTATATAACAAGTCGACAAAAACAAGTAAAAATATTGCTTTAAGAACAGATTCCTTGTATGAAATGAATAAACTATATAAACGTAAAAAACACCTTGATTTTTAGTGAACAGCACATTTTTCCTACTCGATTGATTTTTTTACAGGACAGTAGTGACTTTTTTGTAACAATTATGAAAAAAATCCCCCTTATAATCAGCGGCTTAAAAATAATTTTTCATTTTTTTTTGCGGTTCGATAATAATACCGTACTTTTACAATCGAATTTAAACAAATTTAGGATATAGGACAAACAAAAGGTTTTTAATAATTAATAAAAAAAAATTGCAGAAATGGGTATAGGTAAAGAATTAATTACAAACTGTATTGGCAGGTCAAAGAATATTGTTTTTAAAGTTTTTTTATATGTCATATTATGTATCATTTATGGTTGTA
>JAITKY010000087.1 GCA_031278135.1 Prevotellaceae bacterium
GTCATAAAATCGCCAAATAAAAAAAATCATATATATTTGCATAAAATTGGTTTTATATGCAAGACGACAAAGAGAGCGAAAAGCTTAAGGAAAAAGTTAGGTTATTACCTCGGGAACCCGGTGTATATCAGTTTTATGATATATTTGGAAAGATAATATATGTAGGTAAGGCGAAGAATTTACGGAAAAGAGTTTCGTCATATTTTTTGGCAAAGGCCGAACGGGATGTGAAATTACAGGTTATGGTAAAGAAAATCGATGATATACAGCATACTGTAACCCTCAATGAATCGGATGCTCTTTTGCTGGAAAACAACATGATCAAAAAATATCAGCCACGGTACAACGTGCTTCTGAAAGACGACAAAACATATCCGTGGATTTGTGTAACGAACGAAGCGTTTCCGAGAATATTTATTACTCGCAGTAAATCGAAAGACGGTTCAAAGTATTTTGGTCCTTATACTTCGGTCACTACAGTAAAAATTCTGCTCGATCTGATAAAACACACATACCCGATGCGCACCTGCCGTTTAAATTTGTCGACGATGTCAATTGCAAACAAAAAATATTCTGTGTGTCTTGAATATCATCTTGGAAACTGTAAAGCTCCTTGCATAAACCGGCAGCAGGAAGACGAATATATGGAATCGGTCGTACAGGCGATCAATATAATCAAAGGCAATACGGGCGACGTACTCAAGACCTTAACAGACAAGATGAACGAAGCGGCGAAAAGACTGGATTTCGAAGAAGCCCACTCACTGAAAGAGAAACTCCAACGACTGGAAAATTATCAATCGAAATCGGTGATAGTCAATCCATCGATTAACAACATCGATGTGTTTTCGCTTATCTGTGAGCACAATATAGCGTATTCGAACTTTATGCGAGTTGTGAATGGCGCTGTGGTACAGGTTCATACTTTGGAATTGAAGTTGGCAATAGCAGAAGACAAAGAATCGCTGTTGAGTATGGTAATTATCGAAATGATGCAACGTTTAGAGGCTCTGTCTCACGAAATTATTGTTCCATTTAAACCCGATACGGAACTCGACGGTAAAATATACACAGTGCCGTTGAGAGGCGATAAACTTGAATTGCTGCGACTGTCGGAGAAAAATGTCCGTACTTACCGTATGGAAAAATTGAAACATCTTGCAAAAACTGACCCCGAAAAACATACCGACAGGATTCTGGGCATCATCAAAACAGATTTGCATCTACCGAAACTTCCTCGCCGCATAGAGTGTTTCGACAACTCCAATATACAGGGTTCCAATCCTGTAGCGGCTTGCGTAGTGTTTATCAATGCCAGTCCAGCAAAAAAGGAATACCGGCGTTTCAACGTGAAAACAGTCGAAGGTCCCGACGATTTTGCATCGATGAGAGAGATAGTTTATCGCCGGTACAACAGGCTGTTACGCGAAAAAGCGCTGTTACCGCATCTGATTGTTATCGACGGAGGAAAAGGTCAATTGAGCGCCGCTGTCGAAAGCCTTAAAAAGTTGAATCTGTTTGACAAAATCCCCATCCTTGGTTTGGCAAAACGTCTGGAAGAGATATATTTCCCCCATGACAGCACCCCTCTTCATCTCAACAAAAATTCGGAGACATTGAAGGTACTCATGCGTATCAGAGACGAAGCACACCGTTTCGGTATAACCTTTCACAGGAATAAAAGAAGTTCCAGCTTTATCAAATCGGAATTGAGCAAAATCAAAGGTGTTGGCAGAGTCACAATAAACAAACTGATGATTGAATTGAAAACAGTATCGGCAGTGAAAAACACACCGAAAGACGAATTGACAGCTATAGTTGGAAAACATCTGGCTGAATTGATTTACAATTATTTCAATGAAAAAAAATAGTTGTTTAATATTTTTTTATAATTTTGAGCCGGTTTTGTATTACGAAAATGTAAAAAATTAAGGGATAATGATAAACGAAGCATTGATAGATTCATTAGCGCTGCATGTGGTTGGAAATAGAATGAACGACGAACTTCTAACTCTCTCGAAAGCGCCTGTAAATATAGATGATGAAATTGTATCGACACTTTCTTCATTTTTTATAACTCCTTTTAAAACAGATAGATATTTCACTTTCACTCATCAGGATGGGTTCAAAAATAACGAAGTATTCAAAGCCGTCGCCTCGATATTCGACAATCCGGATAATCTGTACGAATCGTCGGTGAAACTCGCCGAACGGCTTTTCGATATAACGGACAACACAAAGATAAGAGGCGGAGAATTTTACGCAGTCCGTTTCAACGAATGTACTGTGGATGGTGAAGAAACAGAGGCAGTTGGCTTATTTAAATCGGAAGGAAAAGAAACATTTTTGAAAATATATCCCACTTCCGGCAATTTCATTTTGGAGAAAGAAGAAGGAATAAGTTTGCGGAAAATCGACAAAGGCTGTATGATATATAATTTAGAGCGCGATAATGGTTTTCTGGTGTCTATTTCCGACGGTATCCGCAGTGGCGACGAAAAATACTGGTGCGAAGATTTTCTTCAAGTCCGGCTTTTCGAAAATAATTACACTAAAACTCAGTCAGTCATGAAAGTATGTAAAGAATTTGTATCGGAAAAACTGCCGGAAGAATTTGATCTTAGCAAAGCCGACCAGATTGATATACTGAATCGAAGCATGAACTATTTCAAATCGCATGAAATGTTCGACAAGCCGGAATTTGAACAGGAAGTGTTTCGGCAACCCGAAGTCATCGAATCGTTTCGCGACTTCGACAGAGGAGATATTCCGATGGATATGACATTCGAAATAGCGCCCGATGCAGTCAAAAAACAGTCTAAAATCTTCAAAAGCGTCCTGAAACTCGACAAAAATTTTCACATATACATCCACGGCGACCGTTCGATGATCGAACGTGGAGAGGATAACGATGGGAAAAAATATTACAAGATTTTCTATGAAAATGAAAGTTAAATTTTTTTGATAATTAAAAATCAATTATATTTGTACAAAATTTATTGGTCGAATATTAAGCCAATAACGTGAAAATAAAAAGAATGTCCAATATAATGGTAGAAATAAATTTGTATTTAGATGAATGAAATGAAAATCCCTGAACATATTGCCATAATAATGGATGGTAATGGGCGTTGGGCGAAGAAACTGGGATTTAATAGAATATTTGGACACAAAAATGGAATAAAAGCCGTCAGAGAAACAGTAGAAATTTGCGGCGAAATCGGTGTCAAGTATTTGACACTTTATGCCTTTTCTGTAGAGAACTGGAACCGCCCTCTGGACGAAATAGAGGCTTTGATGTTGCTTCTTGTTGAAGCTGTTGTAAAAGAAACTCCGGAGTTGAATAGCAACAATGTACAACTTCGAGCTATCGGGAATCTTTCGACTTTTCCAGAAAATGTTATGGTCAAGTTAAACCAAGCGATAGAGTTTACATCAAAGAACACGGGTTTGGTTTTAACGCTCGCATTAAGTTATGGTTCCCGATGGGAAATAACCGAAGCAGTAAAGAAGATAGCAGCGAAAGCAGCAGCGGGAGAAATCGAACCGGAAAGTATAAATGAAAATGTTATTGAACAATATTTAACAACACATGGTATGCCAGACCCAGAATTAATAATACGCACCAGCGGCGAACAACGACTGAGTAATTTTCTTTTATGGCAGGGTGCATATAGCGAATTTTATTTCCCCGCTATATTGTGGCCCGATTTCAGAAAAAATGATTTGTTAGAGGCTATCGATGAATATCGTAAGCGCGAACGAAGATTTGGGAAAACAGGAGAACAAATAAAACAAGAAAAAGATTTGATTTGATGAAACAATTATATCTATTATACTGTATTTTAGCGTTTTTAATATGTAATGCCGTCAAGGCTCAAGTATCTGATTCTATTTCGTTTTCCGAATTGGATTACGAATTACCCAAAAAGTATGTCATTGAAGATGTTACGGTCACGGGAGTGAATTTTAACGATAAGACTAACATTGTCAATATTTCGGGATTGACCAAAGGTACGATAATCAGCGTCCCGGGCGACGAAAAATTCCGGCAAGCGGTGAAACGGCTGTGGACACAAAATTCTTTCGGAAGCGTAGATATCAAGCCGGTAAAAACCGAAGGCGAGAAAATCTGGATCGAAATAGCGCTGACCGAACGTCCACGTATCATGAAATGGGAAATCTTGGGCGTGAAAAAGGGTAAAGTCAAAGAAATAAATGAGATTCTTACACTCAGGAGAGGCTCTTCGCTGTCGGATTACGTGATAAAATCGAACGTCGAAAAAATCAAAAAGTACTATGCCGAGAAAGGATATCTTAATTCCGATGTCAAAGTGCAGGTCAAAAACGACACGATTCTGAAAAATTCAGTGAATATAACATTCACTATCGACAGAAAGAAAAAGGTGAAAATCAGGGAAATAACTTTCGACGGAAACAAGAATATAAAAGACCGGAAGCTCAAAGGCGCCATGAAAGACACTAAGCAGAAAAAAGGAATCTCTATTCTTTCGATCTTCAAATCCAAGAAATTCATCGAATCGAAATTCGAAGAAGATAAGGACAATCTCATTGATTACTACAACAGAAAAGGTTATCGCGACGCCGAAATCCTTTTCGATTCTGTTTATCGGGTATCCGAAAACAGAGTAAACATCGATATCAAAGTACATGAAGGTAAACGTTACTATTTCAGGAATATATCGTGGGTAGGCAACACAAAATACCCTACATTCAAACTCAACGACGTTCTGCGAATACGAAAAGGCGACGTATATGACCAAGTACTGCTGAGCGAACGTTTAATAAGCGATGAACAATCGGTTCTGAACTACTTCTATCAGGATCACGGTTACATCTTTTCACACATGATACCCGTCGAAACAAACATCGTCGGCGATTCCATTGATTTGGAGATTCGTGTGACCGAAGGCGAACAGGCTTATATCAACCGTGTTACCATATCGGGAAATACGAAAACCAACGAACACGTTATTCGCCGTGAGTTGCGTACCGTTCCCGGCGATTTGTTCAGTGTTTCGAAGTTTAAAGAGACTATACGTATGTTACAATCGATGAGATATTTCGACGCCGAAGAATTAGGTAAAAATGCAACGAATTTTGTGTCGCCAAACGGAAACGATGGAACAGTCGATTTGAATTACAATTTTACGGAAGTATCTCAAGACCAGTTCGAACTGTCGGGGGGGTACGGTGCCGGCATGTTCATAGGAAGTGTGGGAGTACGATTCTCTAACTTCTCTGCCAAACGTATGTTCGACTTGAAATCGTGGCGTCCGGTGCCGACGGGCGACGGTCAAGAACTTAGCCTGCGTGTCCAAACAAACGGAAAACGTTATCAGCAGTTCAGTATCAGTTTTATGGAGCCATGGCTGGGAGGACGCAAACCTATCGGATTTTCGTTAAGCACCTATTATTCACGGCAAACATCCGCTTACAATCCATATTACGATTATAATCATGGCTACAGCAGTTATGGTTACAGTTCCTATTACAATTATGATTCCAACGAAAGTATGCAGGTTGTGGGAATGTCTGTGGGCTTGAGTCACAGATTAAAATGGCCGGATCAACTGTTTACATTGTCGTATAATCTTAATCTTCAACGCTATCTGTTGAAAAACTGGTCAGGTGGATTCCTGTTTTCTACCGGTAACTCAAACAATTTCAGCCTGAATGTGGCATTTGGACGTAATTCGACAAACCATCAGATTTATCCCTCTCAAGGTTCGACTTTCTCTGTGGGAGTGCAATTTACGCCACCATATTCGTTGTTTGCCGATAGAAACTACAAGGAAATGAAAGATATCGAGAAATATAAATGGATAGAATACCATAAATGGCATATCGATGGAACATTTTTCACTCCTCTCACATCCGACAACAAATTAGTGTTGATGGTAAGGGCAAACTTCGGATATCTTGGATATTACAACAAAAAATGGGGATATTCGCCTTTCGAAGGCTTCATTGTCGGTGGTGGTGGAATGTCGGGCTATGTAATGTATGGACAGGACATTATCGCTCTCCGTGGCTACGAAGACAACTCTTTAACGCCTTATCAAGGCAACGCTTACGCTGGAAATGTATATAATAAATATACTATGGAGTTGAGATTTCCCGTGATACAGCAACCGGCTTCGTATATCTTCCTGTTAGCATTCCTCGAAGGAGGAAATTGTTGGGAATCAATCGATAAATTCAATCCGTTCGACATTAAACGTTCGGTAGGAGCAGGTGTAAGAGTGTACCTTAATATTGTAGGAACTCTGGGATTAGACTGGGGATACGGTCTCGACAAAATACCGGGTAAAGACATGAAGAGAAGTCAGTTGCATTTTGTAATGGGACATTCGTTTTAACAGAAATAAAGATGTTTAATTTTGTAATAAAATAAAGAATATGAAGAAAATAAGTACTATTTGTGCAATTCTGATGCTGTCGGCTTTTGCTGTGCAGGCTCAGAAATTCGGCTATGTGGACTCGGATTATATCCTGAAAAAGATACCGGCATATACTACAGCGCAGGGACAGTTGGAAAAACTGTCGAAACAATATCAGACAGAAGTCGAAGCAAGATATAAAGTTGTTCAGGAACTTTATAACAAGTATCAATCGGAAAAAGTGCTTTTGACCGAAGAAATGAGGCAAAAACGTGAGAGTGAAATCATCGCTAAAGAAAAGGAAGTGAAAGAATTTCAGTCGTCTCACTTTTCGCCGGAGGGAACTTTGGCTAAAAAAAGGGAAGAATTACTCAAACCAATTCAGGACAAAGTTTATGCTGCCATCAAAGATATATCGACAGAAGGCGGTTATGCGTTAATTTTCGACATCGCAAACAATCCCGGAGTGGTATATAATAATCCCCGATATGACTTGAGTGATAAGGTTTTAGAAAAAATGGGGTTTAAATAATTTGGTATTACAAAAAATAGTATTACCTTTGCGACTTGAAATTTTATATTAAATATTATAATTAAATCATTTATGAGAAAGTTATTATTCTTTGTGTGTATAGCAATCGTTTGTACAGCGTTTCAGGTAAATGCTCAAACGTTTAAATTTGGTCATGTAAATGGCAATGAAGTAATCGAAATTTTGTACGAATTAGATTCTGTTCAGTTAAAATTGGAGAAAACCCAAAAAGAATTGGAGGAATTAATTAAAGAAGTTGCAGCGGAATGGGACAGGAAAAGCGTTGAATTTGAGGCAAATCAGGACAAATGGTCTAAAGTGGTCAAAGAAACCAAGCAGGCTGAACTAATGGAGTTAAACAGACGCGCTCAATCTCAGCAACAAAACGCTCAACTAAGATTTCAGCAGGAGAATCAGAGACTTATTGGTCTTTTACAAAAAAAGTTGAAAGATGCAGTGGACAAGGTTGCTAAAGCAGGCGGTTTCACATACATCTTCGACATCAGTGCCGGAAGTCCGATATATGTGAATGAAACACAAAGCACCGATGTCGGAGCTTTGGTGAAAAAAGAATTGGGGATTTCTAAATAGGTTATTCATAATGAACAGTTTTTAAAATTTGGGCTATTCCTTTAAACAGGGGGTAGCCTTTTTTGTAAAAGCGATAACTATGTTTTTGATACGATTTTTTACTGTGGCGACGCTGTCGATATGTCTTGTTTCGTGTATTTCGTGCAGGAACAATACGGAAACGCGTATTCGAAAAGGCAAGACTGTTGAAAAAAAACTCTTTGTTCTCTCAAATCCCCAAAACGGAGCAACTCTGAAATCGGGAAACGGAGGTGTCTCTCTCTCTTTAGACATTAAGAGCCTTACCGATTCTGTGAAAATGGATTCGTGTATCCTTAATATCGACGGTAAATATCACTCAACGTATCACGTTTTGCCTCACGAAGTTTCGTTTGCTTCGATAAAAATGGGCGTCAGACGGATGTCTTTGCTGGTCTATTCGGCGAATAATGTCGTGGAAACCATACTGTTCAATCTGAAAATAGTTCCCACATCGCCGCCAAAACAGTACAAATATAAAGTCGTAAACGAATTTCCTCACGACAATAACGCTTATACTCAGGGGCTTTTTTATAGTGACGGTTTTTTGTATGAAGGGACAGGACAGGAAGGACATTCTTCGTTGAGAAAGGTGGAACTCGAAACCGGAAAAGTCGTGCAGCAAAAATTGCTGGACAACAAATATTTCGGCGAAGGAATATGTCTGCATGATGGAAAAATCTATCAGTTGACATGGGAAAACCGTGAGGGTTTTATCTATGATTATCACGATTTTACGCAGACAGGCAAATTCAACTACAATACGGAAGGTTGGGGAATCACCGGCGACGGAACAAACTTGTGGATGAGCGACGGAACATCGAACATCTACAAACTTAATCCTGATAACATGAATGTTACAGGACAAATCGAAGTCTTCACCAATCAGGGAGCGGAACAGTACGTCAATGAGTTGGAATACATCAATGGCGAAATATGGGCGAACGTCTATACAAAGGATTATATTTTGATTATCAATCCCGAAACAGGGGAAGCGAGTGGTAAAATCGATCTCCCCTATCTCCTGCCAAAGGAACTCCGTAAACAAAATACTGATGTCCTCAACGGAATTGCTTTCGATAAAGAACGGAACAGAATCTTCGTTACGGGTAAAAATTGGCCTAAATTGTTTGAATTGAGAATCGAGAATTGAATGAAACTGTATGTAGTACCCACACCGATAGGCAATTTGGACGATATGACATTTCGTGCAGTGAAAGTGCTGCGCGAGGTGGATATTATTCTTGCAGAAGATACTCGAAAAACGCTTATCCTTCTGAAACACTACTCTATACAGGGGCATCTCGAATCATATCACAAATTTAACGAACACAAAATCACAGAACGAATAGTCGAACGTATTTCGGAAGGAAAAACGATTGCTTTAGTATCGGACGCGGGTACTCCGGGTATTTCCGATCCGGGTTTTTTGCTGGTGCGCAAATGTGTTGAAAAAGACATCGAAGTGGAATGTTTGCCGGGTGCGACTGCCTTAATTCCTGCAATCGTCGATTCAGGATTGCCTTGCGACAGATTTTGTTTTGAGGGATTTCTTCCTCAAAAAAAAGGACGACAGAAAAAACTCACTCAATTAATTGACGAAGAACGGACTATGATTTTCTACGAGTCGCCGTACAGAACACTGAAATGTCTGGAACAGTTCGCCACCGTTTTCGGTAACGACCGTAAAGTCAGCGTGTCGAGAGAGTTATCGAAAATACACGAGGAGACGGTCAAAGGAACGCTGTCGGAAGTGATTGCGCATTTCAAAACGACCGAACCGAAAGGCGAAATAGTTATAGTCCTCGAAGGAGGTAAAAGAACGATGAACGATATATAATAGATATGGACAGTAAGACTAAAATAGCAGTGGTTATTCTGAACTGGAACGGCAGACATTTTCTAGAAAAGTTTCTTTCGAAAGTGTTCGACAGTATTTCTTCATCCGGTATATCCGACACAAAACTTGTCGTTGCCGATAATGCTTCCACCGACGATTCCGTTGAATGGACAAAAACCAACTGTCCTTACGCAAAACTGATTTTGCTGGATAAAAATTACGGATTTGCCGACGGGTACAATAAATCGCTGGCACAGATTGACGCCGAATACTATGTCCTGCTTAACTCCGATGTTGAAGTCAACAAGAACTGGTTGCCTCCATTGGTTAACTACATGGACAACAATCCCGATGTCGCCGCTTGCGCTCCCAAACTCCGGTCGTTCAACAATCCTGCATTTTTCGAGTACGCCGGCGCCGCTGGCGGTTTTATCGACAAATACGGATATATCTTTTGCCGTGGTCGCATACTTGATTTTATCGAAGAGGATAAAGGCCAATACGACAGTGTAATGAATGTGTTTTGGGCGACAGGAGCGGCGTTGATGATTCGTTCCGAACTGTTTCGCAAAGCGGGAGGCTTAGATGGATCGTTTTTTGCTCACATGGAAGAAATCGATTTGTGCTGGCGACTGCAACTGATGGGTTATAAGGTCGCTAACGTGCCGGAATCGGTAGTGTATCATGTCGGAGGCGGCGCTTTGCCAAATAATTCTCCTCAAAAACTCTATCTCAACTATCGCAACAATCTGATGATGATGGCTAAAAACCTGTCGAAAAACCGGTGGCTCATCATCTTCGTCCGGTTATTGATGGATGGCGCTTCGGCGATGATATATCTTGCATCGGGAAAACTGTTATATTTCAATGCGGTGATAATGGCTCACTGGGCATTTTTCAAAAGGATTCCTTTGTGCTGCAGGAAACGGAAAATGTTCAAACATCTTATTGTGAAAAAGGCAGATACAGGAATCTATAACGGAAGTATCGTGTATAAATATTTCAAGTCGGGAAAGAAAATCACATTTCCTCAATTGAAGATTTATCCACGAAATAACATGAAATAACACGAATTACAATTTGCGTGAATCTCTGAAAATCTGCGTTATCTGCGAACTAAAATCCGGTGCGGCGAAAAAGGCGTTTATTCGCCGCAAATTATGCGGAAAATAATGCGTACCTTTGCAGCAAAATTTGGATGATATGGCTATGTATATTTATCAACAGCAAAATTGGACAAATTTCATCTGGAACGAGTGTGAAATATCTGTTCTTTTGGCGCAAGTCCGTCATTTACAGGGGCGTGTTTTGGGAAAAATGAGCGCTTTGGGTTTTGCTTTGCAAAAAGAATCTACGCTCGCCACGCTTACACTTGACGTGCTGAAATCGTCTGAAATTGAGGGTGAAAAACTCAATCGAGCAGCAGTACGTTCTTCTATTGCCCGCCGTTTGGGAATCGAAATTGCAGGCACAGTTTATGCCGACAGAAACACGGAAGGCGTTGTCGAAATGATGCTCGACGCCACTCAAAACTTTTCGCAGCCGCTTACGGAAGACCGGCTGTTTGGCTGGCATTCTGCGCTTTTCCCATCGGGACGTAGTGGAATGTACAAAATTGAAACCGGCTATTATCGCACAGGCGAAATGCAGGTTGTTTCGGGTGCATCGGGTAACGAAAAAGTGCATTATGAAGCGCCAAAACCCGAAATTATCCCAGCCGAAATGAATTTATTTTTGGAATGGTTAAATACTGAAACCAAGCAAGATACAGTTATAAAGGCAGCGATTGCGCATTTGTGGTTTGTAACTTTGCACCCGTTCGACGACGGCAATGGACGCATAGCACGGGCGATTACCGATATGTTACTTGCCCGTAGCGATGAAAGTTCTCAGCGATTTTACAGTATGTCCGCCCAAATTCAAAAAGAGCGAAAAAAATATTATGCCACACTCGAAAAAACACAGCATAGCAGCAATGATATAACCTTGTGGCTCAACTGGTTTTTGACCTGTCTGAATCGCGCGTTGCTTGCAACTGAACAGACTTTGCAAAACGTACTGTACAAGGCGAATTTTTGGAATAAATATGCAAAAATTTCGTTTAACGACCGGCAAAAATTAATGCTCAACAAATTGCTGGACAGTGATTTTCGCGGAAAACTGCAATCGTCCAAATGGGCGAAAATGGCAAAATGTTCGTCGGATACTGCCCTGCGCGATATTAGAGATTTGATGGAAAAAGACGTTTTACAGCAGAAATCAGCAGGTAGAAATACAAATTATGAATTGAAAAATGATTTTTTTACAGACTAATAATCTGCACTTTACAAAATTTATTAATATTTTTTTTGCAGTAATTCAAATTTGTTGTAATTTTGCGGGGATATTTTTAAAATAATAAAGAAATGAAATTCGTAGTATCTAGTTCAGAATTATTGTCTTCGTTACAATCTATCAATAAGGTCATAGGTAGTAGCAATAAAAGTATGTTACCTATACTGGATAATTTTTTATTCAGTTTGCATAATAATACGCTGTTAATGACCGCATCAGATTTGGAGACAACACTATTGGTAAGTTTACCGATAAGCGCCGTCGAAAGGGAAGGAGAAGTCGCAATACCAGCGAAATATTTGATCGACACTCTCAAAGAGTTTCCAGAACAGCCGCTTACTTTTATCGTAGATCCCGACACTCTGATGGCAGAAATCAGTTGGTCGTCGGGAAAATCGCATCTTCCGTGCGCTGCCGCCGAAGAATACCCGCAAATGCCAACAGTCGAGAATGATTACAACACCATAACAATCAGCTCGAACCAACTGTTAGAAGGAATATCCAAAACGATATTTGCGACCGCCGACGACGAACTGCGTCCCACAATGAACGGTATATATTTCGATATCAAAACCGACAATATAACCTTCGTGGCTTCGGATGCTCACAAATTGGCTCGGTATAAGTTGTTGAATACAACTGCCGAAAATGATTGTTCGTTTATATTACCAAAAAAACCTGCAACTTACATCAAAAGTTTGTTAAAGGAAGAATTTCCGGTGATATTGAAATTCAACGACAAACATGCCATATTTACATCGTCGCGTTTCAATATGACTTGCCGTCTTATTGAAGGAGTGTTTCCGGCGTATAACAGCGTGATTCCCACTAACAACCCGAAGAAAATCGGTGCCGACAGAGTCGAACTTATGACCGCTGTACGTCGTGTTTCGGTGTTCTCGAATCAGGCAAGCAACCTCGTCAAACTGAAAATAGCAGGTAACGAGATAGATATCTCGGCTCAAGACCTCGACTTTTCGACTTCTGCAAACGAAAAGGTAAATTGCAGATACGAGGGCGAAGATATCGAAATCGGCTTCAAATCAGTATTTTTGATTGATATATTATCGAATCTTTCTTCTACGGAAATCAGTATCGAACTGTCCGACCCGGGCAGAGCCGGATTGTTCATTCCTGTCAAAGAAGAAGATGCCGAAGATGATTTACTTATGTTATTGATGCCTATTGTCATAGGGTAATGCGTTTTTATTGTTATTTGGAACTTTGTTATGTCGGGATAATGTTAATTATCCCGACTAATTTTACAAAAAAAATATCAATGAAACGCCCTCCCATACGGAAAAAAATTGTGAGTTGAAATATATTAAAAAAAATTAATATCATGAAAAAGTTTTTGACATTTGTATTATTGATGTTTACGGTTTTTGCCGGATTTGCAAAAGATGGCGAAATAACGGTGGATTCGTTGAACAAACGGCTCGAAGGCAAGTCGTTTGTGTTTGTTGCACAATCGGCGATGCCCTTAAAAGGAAAGTTTATTTCTTTATCTCCGTCATTCGATGTTAAAGTTTCGGGAGATACTGTTACAGCATATTTGCCTTACTACGGCGAAGTGCATAGCGCTACTTTTCCGAGCGAAGAAGGTGGAATTAACTTTAAGAGCATTCGCCACAAATACAAAGTGCAACAGAAAAAAAACGGATGGAATGTCTCGATTAAACCCGAAGACATTGGACGCAGCATTGAACTGAATTTCGACATTTCGAAATCGGGAAATGTCATGCTAAGGGTAACCGACCAGCGAAAAGATCCTATAACGTTTAAAGGATTTCTGGAATTGTAAAAATATGGTATGTAAAAACATACTTAGAAAAGGTGTACCTCCCGCAGAGAGGACACTTAATTAACTGTATGCTTCGGCTTACGAAGGAGCTAACAGTCAAAAAGTCCAGCAGCGACGACACTTTATTTACTAATTAAGTGTCGTCGCTGCATGTCCTTAAAATCGTAAATAAATATCTCAAAGTTCCTTTATCGAATCAATCGGATTAGCGTTAGCGGCGATACGGCTTTGCCAGAACACCGTCGCCAGCGACACAAGGAAACAAAACATTCCGGCAGCGACGAAAA
>JAITKY010000133.1 GCA_031278135.1 Prevotellaceae bacterium
TCTTACCAAAATTGTGATCGATTTAGGGAAAACAAATACGCCCGCGACATATTGTTGCGGGCGCAATGTTTTTTTCGATGTTTGTTCATCAGTGCTCAGCGCTCATCACTCTTTTGTAAAAGAAGCGATCAACTCATCGACAGTAGTAATTTCAGCGCCATAGACATCTTTCAGGTATTTGATACCGATGTTATAGTCTTCTTCCGTGAAAGAATCGGTTGCATCCTTTGGCACGACGATATTGAAACCCCAACAGTATGCGTCTGCCGAAGTGTGTCGTACGCACATGTGAGCGTGGAGACCTGTTACGATAACAGTATCTACGCCAAGTTCTTTAAGCAACAGATGCAAGTCGGTTTGAAAGAATCCGCTGTACCTTCTTTTCGGCACGACAAAATCTTTTTCATCCGGTTTCAGTTCGTCGATAACCTCGGCTCCGCAGGTACCTTTGATTGCGTGGTCACCCCACAGTTTCAGTTCTGCATCGACGCCTTTGATGTGACAATCGTTTGCATAAACGACATATACACCATTTTCACGGGCAGCATACACTAACTTCCTAAGCGACGGAACAATTGCCCTTCCACGGTCGCAACCAAGCGACCCGGTAACAAAGTCATTGAGCATATCTACCACAATTACAGCTTTTTTACCCATTTAATTTAATTTTAATTTGATTTATATAAAAACATTAATTTCAACTTAATATCCGAAAATCTTCTCCTGCGTTAATTTTTGAACTTTTCCCAAACTGTTCAGGAAATTTATATCCATATCTATAGTATCACCTAATATACAATATGTATAAGACCTGTTTTTAACATATTTTTCCTGAAATGCCTTGACATTCGCCAAATTCATATCCTTAACCTTTTCGAAAACATCTTTTCGTGAATCGTAATCATAACCGAATTCCTTAGCTCTAAGATAACTCCACAGCACAGCATCACGCAATATCCTTTCAGTGCGGATGTTCGACAAAATTCCTTCCTTTGCCAGATCGAATGCCTTTTCCGATTCGGGCATATTGTTCAATATCTCGATAAATGCGGCATTTGCATCGGCGAGTTTGTCGGTCTGCGTTGCAATCATGGTAGCCATATAGTACGACCTGTCGGGTTTTCCGGGCGACAAATACGAAGCGCCGGCGCTGTATGCCAAACCTCGCGCCTCGCGCATCTCCTGAAACACAATACTGTTCATTCCACCGCCAAAATAACTGTTATACAATTGACAGTCGGGTTCAATTGCCTTGTTGTAACCTGTTTCGCCTTTCGATATCATTGAAAGATAAATCTGTTTTGCCTCATAATGAGCCAGATACACTTTATTTTCGTTTGTTTCCTGTTCGACGAATTTGATAGCTTCGGGTACGGGCTGCAATTTATTGGCAACAGCATGTTTCTGATTGATAATCTCTACAATCTGTTTTTTAGTTAACGGTCCGTAATAAAGTATCCGATGTTCGTAGTTTTTGAGCGATTTAATTTTATCGACTAAAACCTGCGGATTCAGCGATTTCAGTTCTTTAGCTGAAGGAATATTCGTAATAGCAGATTTCGGTCCCCATTGTCCGTAACTGCGTAATCGCGAAAAGTTTGCGCTTTGATTAGCCTTTGCATCCACTCTCGATTTCAAAATATCGGACGTCAAATTTTTCCATGCATGGACATCGACAACCGCATCAGCCAGACGTTCTTCCAACAACGCCAGAGCCTTCTCGAAATTATCGCTTAATCCATTGATTGACACATAAACACGGTCGTTCGATGCTGATACGCCGAAAGAGCAGGCCATCTTGAAAAACTCGCTTTTTATTTCTTCCGCCGAATGTTTCGATGTCCCAAGATAATTGAGGTAACTGAATGCCGTCCCCAGCAATTTGTCATTATTATTACCCATTTCGAAGACATAATTCATTGTAAACAAAGGATTAGCCGTGTTCTGTTTATACAGGATTTCGATATTGTTAGCTTTCAATTTTGACATATCTTTGTTGTAATCAACATAAACAGGTTCGATCGACGACACTTTGCGGTTTTTATATTCGGCAATGAAAGCGCTTTCATTGTCTCTGTTTGTCGGAATCGGAGTAATCTGCGGCTTGTCGATTTTCTTTTGTTTGGGCACACCCTGTTTTTTATAAACAACCACATAATTGTCATTGAAATATTTGTTACAGAAATTGATAACGTCTTTTTTCGTAAGTTTCGACTGAAAATCCACTATCCCGACCTGATCAGCCCAATCGAGTTGATTTATAAACGAATTTAAGAACATATAAGCAGCATAATCCGGGTCCTGTTGTTGATAATATTTCGACAGCCTGAAATTATTGATGACTGCTTCCAACAGCCAGTCATCAAATTCGCCTTTTTTCAGCAGTTCGATCTGTCCCAGCAACAAATTACGCACTTCGTCCAACGACTGTCCTTCTTTCGGCGTTCCCGACAAAATGAAAATACTGTAGTCTGCAAGAGCATCGGCAGAACTTCCTCCTCTCAAAATCTTTTGTTTCTGTACCAGATTCAAGTCAATAAGTCCTGCGTCTCCATTTGTCAGGATGTAGTCCACAAATTCGAGGATAGCAACGTCCTTGCTGTTTGCACCCGGCAAACGGTATGCAATCATGATGTTTTCAGCCTCAAGACCAATGACTTCCTTAACAATCGGCGCATTTATCGGCTGTTCGGGCGGGGTTGTAAGTTTGGGAACATCTTTGTTGACAAGTTTCCCGAAATATTTGTCGATAATCTTGATTGTTTTGTCGGGGTCCAAATCGCCAGCCATACAAATCGCCATATTATTAGGCACATAGTAAGTGTTGAAATATTTTTTGATATTCGTTATCGACGGGTTTTTCAGATGTTCCTGCGTTCCGAGAATTGTCTGTGTCCCATAAGGATGGTGCGGAAACAGTCCTGCCATAACAGAGTCAAACATTTTCCTTATATCACTTGTAAGGTTCATATTATATTCCTCATACACAGTTTCCAATTCAGTATGGAACAGACGGATAACCGGATCGGTAAAACGGTCGGCTTGGACTTCCGCCCAGTTTTCTATCTGATTTGCTGGAATATTTTCGACGTATGCCGTGACATCGTACGATGTAAAAGCATTTGTTCCCTGCGAACCGATGCTGTTCATCAGTTTGTCATACTCGTTTGGAATAGCGATTTTTGCGGCTGCCTGCGAAACGCTGTCAATTTTGGCGTATAAGGCTATACGTTCGTTTTCGTCTGTCGTTTTCCTGTAAACTTCAAACAGTCGTTCGATTTCGTCGAGCAATATTTTTTCTGTTTTGTAGTTTGAAGTACCGATTTTTTTTGTTCCTTTAAACATCAGGTGTTCAAAGTAATGAGCCAATCCAGTTGTTTCGGCGGGATCGTTTTTTCCGCCAACTCTAACAGCAATATACGTTTGGATTCTCGGTTTGTCGTTGTTTATTGACAGATAGACTTTCAGCCCGTTGTCCAAAGTGTATATCCGTGCATTCAATGGATCGCCCTCAACGGTTTCATACCTGTACTTCAGCGAATTGTCGTTTGTACAGGCGAACAGCAACGCAAATATGGTTGCAAATGTTAATGATAAAAATTTTCTCATAATTATTTATTTAAAATTTTACTGTCTGAATCGTAATTTTAATTTTTGCAGATTACTTTTTATATCGATTTCTGATCTTCCGAGTCGTTTTGTCAGAAAAAAGAGCGGTTCCCTGTAATTTTGTTTTAAAAAATTGATTTCCGCCTGCGACAGTTTTTTGCAGTTTTTGATTTCTTTGACTGCCATTGTATTGCGTTCGCTGTTAGTCACGATTTCGAGCCGACAGTTCAGCAAATTTGCAATTTGCGACACTATGTCGCTTCCGGTTGAACGTTTTGCCGATTCGATCAACGACATGTTACAACACGCTATTCCAAGCATTTCGGCGAATTTACGCTGACGAAAATTTTTTTCAATCCTGATATTTTTCAATTGGATTAAAATTCGTTCTCTTTCAGTTACCCATTTCCCGCGTTCGACTCTAAGTTTCCCGTCTTCAACGATTTCCAAAGTTGAATCCAGAATCCGGGCGATTTTAGCCAAAGTGTCGATGCCAACCGAATGACGTCCGGCTTCGATGCGGGTTACGCTTGCCGAAGAAATACCCGTCAATTTTGCAAGTCGCTGTTTAGTATATCCTTTCATCAACCGTAGTTCTCCGATTCTTTTTCCAATTCTTTTCCGACTATTCTCTTCCATAACTCAATAATTTTTTAAAGAACGAAAATTATATCCTTATGTTCATTTTTTCTACTTCATATCAGATTCTTAATTCTTCCTCTATTTCAGTTTTAACTAAACCGACAAATTCAGCGGGTGTAAATACGCCTTTATCTCCCTCACCCTGACGGCGTAAGGCAAGCGTTCCCGCCTGTTCTTCTTTTTCGCCAACAATCAGCAAATATGGCACGCGTTTCAGTTCGTTTTCCCTGATACGTTTCCCGATAGTTTCGTTCCGGTCGTCAACAGTACAGCGTAAATCCTTGTCGTTGAGTGTCTGGCTGAGTTGATGTGCATATTCGTTATATTTTTCGCTTACAGGCAAAACAACTGCCTGTTCGGGAATGAGCCAGAGCGGAAATTTTCCTCCGGTATGTTCAATCAGCACAGCAACAAAACGTTCCATCGATCCGAACGGCGCTCTGTGAATCATCACAGGTCGGTGACGTTTATCGTCGGCGCCAACATATTCGAGTTCAAAACGTTCGGGTAAATTATAATCGACCTGTATTGTTCCCAATTGCCATTTACGACCTATGGCGTCCTTAACCATGAAATCGAGTTTGGGACCGTAAAACGCTGCCTCACCTTTTTCGACAACTGTTTTCAGTCCTTTTTCCGCAGCGGCTTCAATTATTGCATTTTCAGCCTTTTCCCAATTTTCGTCCGACCCGATGTATTTTTCTTTGTTGTCGGAATCGCGCAACGATACTTGAGCAATGTAGTCTCCAAATTTCAGTATTTTAAAGATATAGAGGACGATGTCGATCACTTTGCAAAATTCTTCCTTCAACTGGTCGGGACGACAAAAAATGTGAGCATCGTCTTGAGTAAATCCTCTTACCCGTGTTAATCCGTGTAATTCACCGCTTTGCTCATAGCGATAGACTGTCCCAAATTCCGCCAGGCGTATCGGCAAATCTTTGTATGAGTGTGGTTTGGACTTGTATATTTCGCAATGATGAGGACAATTCATTGGCTTCAAAAGAAATTCTTCGCCATCTTGCGGAGTTTTAATCGGTCGAAACGAATCCGCTCCATATTTTGCATAATGTCCCGAAGTAACGTACAACTCTTTTTGCCCGATGTGCGGAGTGATAACTTGCAGATAACCACCTTTCTTTTGTAGATTTCGCAGAAAAACTTCCAATCGTTCACGCAATGCGGCGCCTTTCGGCAACCATAACGGCAATCCTTGCCCGACTTTTTGAGAGAATGTAAACAGTTCCAAATCTTTACCTACTTTTCGATGATCGCGTTTTTTTGCTTCTTCGAGCATTGCAAGATATTCGTCTAAAAGTTTTTTCTTCGGGAATGTTATGCCGTAAATACGTGTGAGCATTTTGTTTTTTTCGTTACCGCGCCAGTATGCGCCTGCGATTGCTGTGAGTTTGATTGCTTTAATCGGCTCGGTGCTTGGCAAATGTGGTCCGCGACACAAATCGGTGAAATTCCCGTTTGTGTAAAACGTTATCGTTCCGTCCTGTAAATCGTTGATTAATTCGACTTTATATTCGTCGCCTTTTTCGGTGTATGTTTTCCATGCTTCGGGCTTGCTCACGTCGCGACGGACGTATTGCTGTTTTTCACGTGCAAACTCCAGCATTTTATCTTCAATTTTCTTCAAATCCGCCTCGGTGATAACATGTTCGCCCAAATCGACGTCGTAATAAAACCCGTTTTCGATGCTCGGACCAATTCCGAACTTAACTCCCGGAAATGTAGCGTCCAAGGCTTCAGCCATAAGATGCGACGATGAATGCCAGAATGTTCGTTTTCCTTCGTCGTCGTCCCACTTATACAGTTTAATTTCAGCGTCATCGTCTATCGGACGTGTCAAATCTCTCGTCTGACCGTTGACGCTTATCGCAAGAACTTCGCTTGCAAGTCGCGGACTGATGCTCTCTGCTATTTCCAGCCCTGTTATTCCCTTATTGTATTCTCTTATAGTCCCGTCGGGAAAAGTAATCTTAACCATACTAATTTTCGTACATTAAGCCGCAAAATTAATAAACTTATTCGTTGTTGTATTAAAAATTTTTAAAAGCGTAATGTATCAATGAATTATATTCTGACTCTTGCGGTAAAATCGCTCCGCATATTTGGTTTTTATAGCCAAGTTTTTGACTAAATCTTTTTTGGAGGTGCTATGAAGATTTTGAAACTAATACAAATTTAAATGCGTCGACCCTGATCTGCTACTCCTGCATATTTTTTGTCCGGATATTTTTCCTTGACTAGATGTATCTCTCTTTTGAAATCTTTGTAAAATGACTCTTTTCCATATTCCGGCGAATGAGCTATATAAGAAG
>JAITKY010000157.1 GCA_031278135.1 Prevotellaceae bacterium
AGTTAAATGTTTTTTTTGATTATTGTCAAATAAAAAAACAGTCTGCCTCAAAAAGACCGGCATTGTTTTCGTTCCATGACATCGTATCAAGAAAGCGCTTGAGAACGTGAAGTTTGTGAAAACAAACTAACAGAGGTGTATTGCCTGCGCAGGAAATTGGAATCAGGAACATAGTAAAAATCGTGTCATCTGCGTGGTAGTAAATAAAAAAAACAGTAATGTTTCCCGGCGAATGTCGGGAAACATCTTTAATAATTAATTACAATTGTCTAACAGATTTTTTACTTATTTAAAACTAAACGTATATTCGTAATTTTTAGGTTCTTCCGCTACTGTTACATTACTGATTTTGACAGTATAAGTAATGTTTTTTGTCAATCCAGCCACTTTCCATTGTAGATTGTTTGGCAGTCCGTTATAACTGTTTACAATGTGGATAGAATCGTAAGAAATACTTCCTTCGACTATTTCCAATGGTTGAGAACCGGCGCTGACTTCTATCGTAGCCTTTGAAAAATCGATTGACGCTCCATTGTTCATCTTGATGTATTTGTCGTAGAGAATCGAAAAACTCAGGAACGAGTTTTGGTCGAAAAGTTTGGCGTTGTATATTCCTTGAGGATATGCGACATATTGTATATCGTATTCGCTGAGGTCAACATTTCCGGAAGCGGTCATCAATATCGCTGATGACACATATTTATATTCGCCTTTTTTCGGTGATCCTATTATTCTTCCGAATGTAATGGATTTGAGGAATGGGTCTAATAAACGACGTCGGCAATTTATGTTTGTGGAATTTAATTCAGTCATCCAGTCGTTCACATGGATTTCGGATACCGGCCAGTTTGCTGTAGTGCTACCCCACAGACTGCGGTTGCTTCTGGCGCATTCCTGAGCGGCTTCGGATGAATAACAGAAATCCGATTCCATTATTACACTCGAAATATCAGCATTTGCGGCTCCAATCAGAGCGGCTTTCTGGGCGAGTATGTTATTTTTGTCGTCACATACGACTCCGGGCAAACCGTGTGTCTCTCTGATGCTGTTGATATAAGTCAATACCTTGCCTTTTTCGGCCTCCGACAATGCGCCTGCCGTACAGTCGGCTATGATTGGTACATTTTCGTATAGAGGGTCGGCGCTATCAGACTGAGTTTCGCTTGTACACGCCAAAAGAGATGCACATAAGATAAATACCGGGAATAATTTTACAGTTTTCATTGCTTTATTTTTTTACATTATTTATTGATAGAGAATTATTTTTCAGGTCGATAGCACGGATAAGCCGTGCAAAGATTTCGCTTCTTGTTTCGAGTTTCGACAACATATTATTATCTGCCGAAGGATTTATTCTGTTCGATAGAAAGATGAAAATCAGGTCTTTTTCGGGGTCTATCCACACCATTGTACCGGTAAAACCCGTGTGACCGTAACTTTGCGATGATGCTTCGTTGCAAATAGGGCTTTTTTTCTTGTGGTCGAGTTCTTTTTTATCGAATCCGAGTCCGCGTCTGTTGCCCTGGTTACAGTTGGCACAAGCAGTAAATTCGGCTATCGTTTTCTCTGTCAGATAACGTGTTCCGCCATATATGCCGCCGTTGAGGTACATCTGGTACAGTTTGACCAAATCGTTTGCGTTGCTGAACAGCCCGGCATGTCCCGAGACGCCTCCGCTCAACGATGCCGACTGATCATGTACATATCCCTGCAACAACTGTTTCCTGAAAAACACATCGTTTTCGGTTGGAGGAATGTCATTTGCCGGAATCCTTTCCAAAGGCAAAAATCCCGTACGTGTCATTCCGAGAGGCTCGTAGAACAATATCTGCGACAGTTTGTCTTCCGTCACGTCGTACATCGATTCTATCAAACGCTGCATGTAGATGAATCCCAAATCGCTGTAACGGTAAGTTGCGGTCATCAAGGCACAGGTATCGATTCCGGTGTATATATTTTCGCGCAACTCTTTGGCGCCGTACAGTTTATTTGCTATATGCAGAGGATATTTCTCATTCTGTTCGGTCGAAAAGAAATTCCGGTCTAACATGTATCCGGTTTTCAGATATTTGCCTGTTTTCGGAATCGGGATGTTAAACTCTGCTGTTTTCCTGTTCGATATAGCCGGTTTACCGTCGGGGGAGACAAAATAATTGTAATAGAAAGGGATCCACGAAGGCAATCCCGCCTGATGCAGCAGTATATCCTTTATTTTCAGATTTCCCTTGTTAGCGTGCGAATGCATTGTGATATAGTTATCAAGTGTATTGTTGATGTCCACGACTTTTTCATCGACCATTCGCATCACCAAAGGCAATGTCGCAGCCACTTTTGTCACCGAAGCGACGTCGTACACATCCGAAATCTTCACTTTTGGCGATGATTTGTCATAAGTATGATTTCCAAACGCTTTGTGATAAAATACTTCTCCTTTGTGAGCCGCTATCACCTGACATCCGGGGAACGCCCGCTGTTTTATTCCCGCCATCACTAACGAATCGATGCTTTTCAGCGATTTCAGCGATATGCCTGTTTCTTCGGGGATGATGTATTTCAAACGTATGGAACTGAACGTTTCCAGTCCGTAACCTTCGTGGAATTGACGGGCTGTCACCGGCATTTTTCCTGCAAAAGGTATCCCGCCGAAAATCATCTGTGCTGTACGGTCTTGCACTTCGTCGGCGTTGTCGTGAGCCACAATCACAGAATTTGCATACACATCGACCGATTCGATATGCGAAAGAAAGTATGGCGAACCGAAATATGCCAAAACTATATGCTTGTCGGGCAACATGCTTTTCAACAAATCGAAAGCCGGCTTGCTCACTCCATACTGTTTGTTGGGATTTGTATTTGTTGCGTGATATCCGGCGATAATCACGTCGCAGTCGCTGAATTTGTTTTTGATATTAGTGATTTCCTGCGCTGTGGGAATAGCGGAGACTCCGCATTTGGCGGATATGTTCGCATACATCGACAGCCTTTCGTAAAAAACGTTTCCAATATTTAAACCGCCGATTGCCAGATAGCCATACCGGTGTTTGTCTATATCCCTCAAAGGCAGGATATTTTCCTGATTTTTGATAAGAATGATCGAATTTTCGACGAGTTTATTTTTCAGGGCTTGCGCTTGCGGCGAATTGATACGTTCCCTGATATTTTTTGTATCTAATGGTTTGAATTTTTTCAAACCGATACGATATTTGGCAGTTAGGATTTTACGGCATTTTTCGTCGATGATTTCCTGCGTTATTTCTCCGTTTTTGACAGCCTTTTCGATTGCGACGATATTGTTTTCGATGTCGGAAGGCATGAGTAGTATATCGTGTCCGGCTTTTAGGGCTTCGAGCGCAACGTTTTTATTTCCGGCGTAATTTTTTACTCCGTTCATGTTCAGCGCATCGCTTATCACTAATCCCTGAAACGACATTTCGTTGTGCAACACGTTTTGTATGACCCTTTTCGATATCGATGCCGGTACTTCGGCGTTTGAATTTTCGAGCGATTTGGCATAGAGATGTCCAATCATAATCATCGCTATTCCGCCGTCGATAAGTTTTTTAAACGGTTTAAACTCAATCGAATCCAGACGTTCTTTCGAATGATCCAACACCGGCAGCAGTTTGTGCGAATCGGTATCGGTATCGCCATGTCCGGGAAAATGTTTTGCACAGGCAATCACGCCATTATCCTGCATTCCTTCCATCAGAGCAATGCCTTTTGCCGACACTTCGGCGGGATTTTCACCAAACGAACGGTAATTAATCACAGGATTACCGGAATTGTTGTTTACATCGACGACAGGAGCAAAATTGATATTGACACCCAAAAGTTTACACTGTCGTGCGATTTCGACTCCAAGTTCGTAAATCAGGTTGTTGTCCCTGATAGAACCCAAAGCCATTTGATGTGGAAACGAAATGACATCTTTAAGTCTCATCCCGACGCCCCATTCTGCATCCATACTGATTATCAGCGGTATTTTCGATACCGACTGATACATATTCGTCAATTTCGCCTGTTTTTCGGGAGTGCCTTGAAAAAATATCAATCCACCAATATGATGATCGATAATTCCTTTTTTTATTGTGTTTTCGTGTTGTTCGTCGAGATTGGAATACGCTGCCATCATGAAAAGTTGAGCCAGACGCTCGCGAGGGGTCAGCTCAAGCATGACAGAATCGACCCACTTCATTTCTTCGGGCGATTTTGGGACTGCTATATATTTAGTATTCCTGATGTTCCTGCCTTCTGGCGTCGAGCCAAGTTCATGAACACACGTAATTAATAAAATCAAAACAAAAAGTACTTTACTTCTAAACTTATTTCTAAACTCAATCATATAAATTCAATCTGTAGCATTTCTAAATCAAAATTTTCTGTGCGCAAAGGTAATCCATTGTTAATTGCCTTCGAACAATTTAACTTTATTTAATTTTTGCGACGCTGCACTACATGATGATGGCAGAGTGTCAATAATCTGATATATAGCGATTCATCACCGTATATCATCCTTTCTGCGGTCGTCGGAAATGTTGATAACTATTAAAAAATATAGCGCCAATATCTGTTAATCAATCTTAAAAACGCTCAATACAGCCCTGTGATCCGACGGATAATCGTTAATTACGATGTCACTTTCGGGTGTTTTTTCGCCGACAATCTCAGATTTGACGACGGTCGCTCCCCAATATAATACAAAGTCGATACGGTCGAAAATCTCATTTTCCATTTCCGGTGCGGGCGTCCATGTGTGTCCGGGTTTAACGACTTCGTCGGGATAGATTGTCCGGTACGAATCTTTTAATCCGGTCTGTTCGTGCAGTTTTTTGGTTGCAGGCCATGCAACGGGTATTTGACACAATCCGGCATCTGCTGCTCGTTTTGTCCAGTCCAAATACGACGGCTCGTTGAAGTCGCCCGTGAGAAAGACGGGGATATTCTCCGCCTGTACTTTCCTGATTTCGGCGATAGTGAATTCGACATCGTTTTTCCGGGCGTTCCATGCCGAAGCGATTGCTTCTTCTTCGGTGTTCAACTTTCCACCACAATATTCTATGCCCTTAAGCCGGTACGGTTCATACGGACAGTGATTTAGATGCTGATTAAACATCCACACGCACTTGTCTTCACTGATCTGCAATTTCACGCCGAACTTCGACGCTGTGGAATCGACAACGGGATATTTGCTGATAATAGCGCAACTTTTTCCTAGCAAACTTTTATAAGTATGCACTGTGCGCCATCCGAGACTTTTGGCAATAATCGAAGCGGCATTTTTCGCTTCTTCCTGTATTCCTGCGATATCGGCGCCACTCTCTTTAACGACGGCAACAGTCCGGTCAATCGATTTGCCGCCTCCAACCCAAATGTTGAAACTCATCACACGAACAGTGTCCGTCGCATTCGCATCGAACAGTGTACTCATCAACAACACTCCCGTAAAAATAACTAATAATGTCTTTTTCATTATGTTTCTATTTATAATTGCCATGAATCATTTTTCGAGTTCTTCGACAGCCTTTTTGAACTGTCTTCCACGATCTTCGTAATTTTCGAACAGGTCGAAACTTGCACACGCCGGAGATAACAGTACTGTGTCGCCTGCCTCGCCGATCTCGAAAGATTTTTCTACGGCTTCTTTTGCCGAGCAGGTTTCGATGATTACAGGCATCAGATGACCAAAGTTTTCCAGTATTTTTTTATTGTCGATCCCAAGACAAATGATCGCTTTAACTTTTTCTTTGACAAGATTATATAGCGAAGAATAATCGTTACCCTTATCGGTTCCGCCGACAATCCAGACAATTTTGCCCTGCATACTTTCTAGCGCATACCATGCCGAATTGACATTTGTGGCTTTCGAATCGTTAATAAATTCTATTCCACGTATTTTTCGTACTTTTTCAAGGCGGTGCTCTATACCTTTGAAACCTGTGAGACTGTTGCGAATAATGGAATTATTCAAATCCAGTATTTTTCCGGCTACGGCTGTTGCCATCGAATTGTAAACATTGTGTCGTCCGTTGAGCGACAATTCGTTGATAAGTATTTCAAAACCGGAATCGTCGTAGTTGGCGACAAGTTTATCGCCGATGACGCAGGCTCCGTTTTTTTCGATTATTGTGGTCTGAGAGATAGGTAACATTTTGGTTTTAAGAACTATTTTTTTGAGATTCCCCATTGTGATTTCGTCGTCGGAACAGAAAATAAAGCAATCTTCTTTCCGCATGTTTTGTGTAATACGGAACTTTGAATTTATATAGTTCTGAAAATTATAATTATACCGGTCGAGATGGTCGGGAGTAATGTTGAGCAGAACAGCGATATCCGCTTTGAAACTGTACATGCCGTCTAATTGGAAACTGCTAAGTTCCAAAACATAATAATCGAATTTTTCCGTCGCAACTTGATACGCATAACTTTTACCGATATTCCCTGCAAGTCCTACATTCAGTCCGGCGTTTTTCAGAAGAAAATAAATCAGCGACGTCGTGGTTGTTTTGCCATTACTCCCTGTTATACAGATCTTCTTAGCAGTACAATATCGTCCTGCAAATTCGATTTCCGAAATTACAGGGATTTCACGTGAGCGGATTTCTCTCATAACCGGAACAATTTCGGGAATCCCCGGACTTTTTATTATTTCATTTGCGTTGAAAATCAATTCGTGGGTATGACCTCCTTCTTCAAAGGGTATGCCATATTTTTTCAAACAAAATTTATTCTCGTCAGATAACTTTCCATTATCGGACAAAAACACTTCAAACCCTTTTAACTGAGCAAGTACCGCAGCGCCAGTCCCACTCTCTCCTCCTCCAAGTATCACTATACGACTCATCCGATAGTATTATTAAAAAACGCACAAAAGTAATATATTTTTTCTGTTTGTGTACAAAAAAATCTTTTGTTTCTGTAGAAAATTTGGTGGTGTCCTTGTTTTATTGTTATATCTGTTTTTATAAATCTATATATGCCAATATTTTACATTTTTCACGCCTGTGTTTTCATCAATTTTTATATCCATATTGACAAAATAAT
>JAITKY010000196.1 GCA_031278135.1 Prevotellaceae bacterium
TGACAATCTGTGGTATAAGATATTATATATCAAGTGTTTACTTGAATCGTAGTAACTAAACACTACAAAATATTATGCCAATTAGGTGTGTTGCATGGTTTTAACAAACCAAAATCCGTTAGAAATCGATAATAAATATTTACGAGATGTTGTTATACGGTATTCGGATATAGAAAAGAAAGAGAAGCAGCGCGCCTTGCCGAAGAACGACGAAGAGAAGAGGCACGTCTTGCCGAAGAACGTCGCAAAGAAGAGGCGCGTCTTGCCGAAGAGAAATACCGTCGAGAACGTATCGATGGAGTCAATACGCATGATATTACGATTAGCGGACTGAATAACTCCGCCCTCGCGGCAAAGTTGACGGCTACGATAAACGCATTGGTTTTTGAACCTGAATATGCTATGGAGCCTTACACTGAATGGAGTTTTCCTGTTAATATGCAAGACGTCTTTCAATTCGATATATCGGCGACGAATTATAAGTTCAAAGTTAAAAACCGGTTTCAAGGTATAATAATTAATGAAAACATCCCTCTGCATTTAAAAACCGCCGTAAACACAATGCTGCCGTACGGAGGAAACTATACACTCAGCGTGAACAATTTGACAATAAACGGCAAAAACTCGATTAATAATTTCAAAGTACTGAAAACCGGTACGGCATCCAATGCCTTTTTATCTTTGCTTATACCGGGATTAGGCGACAAGGCTGTCACTTATGGGCAAAAGAGCGGGCTTAGACGTGCATTTTATTCATACGGTTTAATCGGGGCAGGCATAGGATGTAAAATGCGTTCCGACGAGGAATACAAAAAGTACAGAGAATATCGCCCCTCTACCTCTACAAATTAGGGGGATTAGATAGATCGACAGAATCGGCTGAGATGAAGAAAATTCGCGAAGAAGCAGAAACTCTGGAGATGGTGTCCTATATGCGTCGGTCTCGGCGCGGCAGTTTGGATCTACGATGTTATATGGGTACGGAGTAAAGGCACACAAAACCGGCAAGTACACCGTTTAAAAGTCGCTTTTTTTTTGGGGGGGGTACTATAACCCCGAATTTAAGGCAACAGGATTAACATATACGGTGAACTTCTGAATCGTGAATGAACGATTATAGGGAGATTCGAATCGTATAACATTTGCTGGAACGACCAATGAGTTGGTCGAGCCAGAAATTTAATTGAAATAGCGTTGCAAGACCTGAGTATCAGCCGGGAGACCAATGTTTGTGTAATTACCTGTAAAAGAATGATCATCGATTACAATGTTATTAATAATGTAAAAAAAAATTGCATATAAAAAAAAAGTATTACTTTTGCGGCGTGGAAAATTTGGCTGCTTGCAACCACAGTAAAAAATGCTAAAATGTATTGACTACTGAATTTTCCCTGTTATTTTTTTATTAATTATTTAATTTATAATAGGATGAATACATATCTATTTACTTCGGAGTCGGTATCGGAAGGACATCCGGACAAAATCGCCGACCAAATCTCTGACGCTCTGTTAGACGAATTTTTGCGTCAAGATTTAAATTCAAAAGTGGCTTGTGAGACACTTGTTACCACAGGCCTAGTGGTGTTAAGCGGAGAAGTTAATTCGAGCGCTTACGTTGATGTTCAATCAACTGCACGCAAAGTAATCGAACGTATCGGTTACACAAGCGACAAATATCGTTTCGATGCGCACTCATGTGGCGTGATTTCGACGATACACGAACAGTCGCCCGACATTAATCAGGGCGTCGTACGGAAAGAGGAAGAAAATCAAGGCGCCGGCGACCAGGGATTGATGTTCGGTTATGCAAACAACGAAACGGAAGAATACATGCCCTTGCCGCTTACTCTTTCGCATGCCATTGTTTACGAACTTGCAAAGATTCGCAAAGAAGGAACGCTGATGCCTTATCTGCGTCCCGATGCAAAATCGCAGGTTACTGTCGAATACGACCTTAACAATAAGGCGGTTAAAATTCACACAATCGTTGTTTCTACTCAACATGACGATTTCGACGAAGACGAAGCCATGTTGAAAAAAATCTACAACGATGTGGAAAATATCCTTATCCCGCGGGTAAAAAGCCTGTTGCCGGAAAAAATCCGGGCATTGTTCACCGGCGACCATATTCTGCATGTGAATCCTACAGGTAAATTTGTTATCGGTGGTCCTCACGGCGATACGGGATTGACAGGCAGAAAAATAATCGTCGATACTTACGGCGGAAAAGGAGCGCATGGCGGGGGAGCGTTTTCAGGAAAAGACCCGTCGAAAGTCGATCGGTCGGCTGCATACGCTGCTCGTTATATCGCGAAAAATATGGTCGCCGCCGGCATTGCCGACGAAGTTCTTGTTCAGATTGCGTACGCAATAGGTGTAGCAAAACCCGTCAGTATCAATATCAACACTTACGGGACATCGAAAGTGAACATCTCTGACGCCGACGCAGGTCATATCATAAACGAAATCTTCGATTTGCGTCCAGCTAAAATCATCGAATTTTTAGCGCTGAAAAATCCAATTTATGAACCGACCGCCGCATACGGACATTTCGGGAGAATACCATACAAGGAAACAGTGGAACTCTCCAACAAAACAAGTAAAGAAATCGAATTTTTTACTTGGGAAAAGATTGATTCCGTAAATAAAATTAAAAAAGCATTCGGTCTGACGTAAAAAAAATATTCCCGAACACCGGATATAAAAACTAAAAGAGGATAAATCGTAGTAACACGATTTTATCCTCTTTTTGTGATAATCCTTTGTGATGTAATCCCAAAACATACCAATATCATTGTCGGCTGTCGTTACAAATACCCGTTTTGTACCGAAACCAAAAGCGAAAAGATGCTTATAATGAGACAACCGACATAGATCGCATGCGAGATTTACACATCTGCGATTTATAGAGACACAATATTTTGCGCGGGTGCGACAGTTGTGACAGCAAACGGCATTTCTTTGTTTGTAAATCCTTCGATACGGATTTTTCCGGAAGGCTGTTTTTGGGGATTATAATTCACAGTACATTCGCCGTTTATATCCGTACGAATATCAGCCTG
>JAITKY010000197.1 GCA_031278135.1 Prevotellaceae bacterium
CCTCCACTCGTTCCCCACACTCCGCTCTTCAGATATACTGATTGATTAACTCTCTCTCTCTCTCTCTCTCTCTCTCTCTCTCTCTCTCTCTCTCTCTCTCTCTCTGCCATAACCAAACTTAACCGACCAATTTCCCGGCGGTTCATCTGACAATTATTTGAGAAAAAAAGTTTCATATCTATACAATTTATTCTTCGAAAATCATTATTGATTTCACGGCGCAAATGTAGTAAAAAACTTTTTAATCAAATAAATATTTTTTATTATTGCAACCTATAGTTTGTTTATCAAATATTTAGTGGTTAGTGGTTAGTGTCTGTCCGGACACTGTTATATCAACTGAAAATTGTAGTAACGCAAATTTAATCAGAATTAACATGATTGTACAGAATTAAGATAATTCTATAATTCTGCCAATTCAGATCAAAATTGCCGACATATTCATCGAAAATAGAATTATAACTCACTAAAAACAAAGTGTTTTCATTTTTTATTTTCCGATGTAAACTCAATATTGTACTTTTGCGACTAATTTAATTTTTTTATGATTGTCGAATTATGGAATATAATTTTTTGAGAATAGAAGAAAAATGGCAAAAATACTGGAATCAGAACAATATCTACAAGACTGATATTGACAAGTCTAAACCGAAATATTACGTTCTGGACATGTTTCCCTATCCTTCCGGCGCCGGGTTGCATGTGGGGCATCCGTTGGGATATATTGCGTCTGATATTTACAGCCGTTACAAGACCTTGAAGGGTTTTAATGTGTTGCATCCCATGGGCTTCGATGCTTTTGGATTGCCGGCAGAACAGTATGCTGTCGAAACAGGACAACATCCGGAAATAACAACAGAAAAAAATATCGAACGATACCGTGAACAGTTGGACAAACTTGGATTTTGCTACGACTGGGATAGAGAGGTAAAAACCTGTTCGCCCGAATATTACAAATGGACTCAATGGGCTTTTATCAGGATGTTCAACTCGTACTATTGTAATGATGCGCAACAGGCACGACCAATATCAGAACTGATTGAAGCATTTGAAACAGAAGGTAGTGGATGTATCAACGCCGCATGTAACGAACAACACATTTTTATGGCAGAAGAATGGAAAGCAAAAAGTAAAAAAGAACAGCAGGAAATACTGATGAACTATCGTATTGCATATCTTGCCGATACGATGGTTAACTGGTGCGCCTATCTCGGCACAGTACTTGCTAACGATGAGGTTGTCAATGGATTGTCGGTGCGCGGAGGTTTTCCGGTAGAACAACGAAAAATGCGGCAATGGAGCTTACGAGTATCCGCTTATGCTCAACGACTTTTAGATGGACTTGAGACTATCGAATGGACAGAATCGCTTAAAGAAACTCAAAAAAACTGGATTGGACGGTCGGAAGGAGTAGAAATACGATTTGACCTATCCCCACAGGGAACGACTTCTTCGACGCCTTCCATCCTCCCTTGTGGGGAGAGGTCAATCATCGTTTTCACCACCCGTGCCGACACAATCTTTGGTGTGACATTCATGGTTCTTGCTCCTGAAAGCGAATATGTTGCGCAGATTGTTACACCGGAACAGAAAGCCGAAGTCAAAACATACATCGCCTCAACCAAGCGACGAACCGAGCGTGAACGTATTGCCGACCGTAAAATAACCGGCGTCTTTTCAGGAGGATACGCAATAAATCCGTTTTCCGGCGAAAAAGTTCCCATCTGGATATCTGATTATGTATTAGCAGGATATGGAACAGGCGCGATCATGGCTGTTCCTGCTCACGACAGCAGAGATTACGCTTTTGCAAAACATTTTGGACTGCCAATCATCCCGTTGATAGATGGTTGCGACGTCAGCGAAGAAAGTTTTGATGCAAAAGAAGGCGTTATGGTCAATTCCGGATTCCTTAACGGATTGACCGTTCCCGAAGCAATCAGGAAAGCAAAAGAATATATCAGCGATAACAATCTGGGAACCATCAAAGTAAACTATCGTCTGCGTGATGCCATATTCAGCCGTCAAAGATATTGGGGCGAGCCGTTTCCTGTTTATTATCAGGATGGTATGCCGTATAATATTCCCGAAGAACAATTGCCACTCGTACTTCCCGAAGTCGATAAATTTTTGCCAACAGAAACAGGCGAACCTCCTTTGGGTAGAGCAAAAAATTGGACATACAAAGGTTATCCTCTCGAACTCAGCACAATGCCTGGTTTTGCAGGGTCGTCGGCTTATTATTTAAGGTATATGGATCCTCACAATACAGAGGCTTTAGTATCGAAAGAAGCCGACGAATATTGGAGAAACGTCGATTTGTATATCGGTGGAACAGAGCATGCTACCGGTCATTTGATATATTCGCGTTTCTGGAACAAATTCCTCTACGATATAGGCGTAGTGGTTGAACAGGAGCCGTTTAAGAAACTGATAAATCAGGGAATGATTCAGGGCTGTTCGAATTTTGTTTACCGGATAAAAGGTACAAATACTTTCGTATCATACGGATTAAAAGATAATTACGACACAAGCGAATTACACGTCGATGTTAATATTGTCAATAATAATATCCTGGACACAAAACGATTCAAACTCTGGCGACCGGAGTACGAAACCGCTGAATTTGTTTTCGAAGATGGCGAATATTATTGCGGTTCGGCTGTGGAGAAAATGTCGAAATCGCTGTATAACGTTGTTAATCCGGACGATATTGTCGTTACTTATGGAGCCGACACGCTTCGTTTATACGAAATGTTTCTTGGTCCGTTGGAACAGTCAAAACCCTGGGACACAAAAGGTATCGACGGAGTACACCGGTTTTTGCGTAAATTCTGGCGACTGTTTCATCACAGCAACGATTTTTTTGTGTCCGAAGACGCCGCCACAAAAGACGAATTGAAAGTTTTGCACAAGACAATCAAGAAAGTACAGTCCGATATCGAATCGTTTTCGTTCAACACCGCTGTCAGCGCTTTTATGATTTGTGTAAACGAACTTGTTGATTTGAAATGCAATAAAAAAGAAATTCTCGAACCGCTGACGATAATTTTGTCGCCGTTTGCGCCTCATATTGCAGAAGAACTCTGGCATTTGCTTGGCAACACCGCAAGCGTGGTTACAGCCTCATTTCCCGAATATGACGAAAGTTTTCTTATCGAAAATTCCTTCAAATATCCAATATCGTTCAATGGCAAAACTCGTTTCAAAATGGAATTGCCCTTAGATGACGATATTGAACAGTTGAAGAAAACGGTTTTGGCAAGTCCTCAAACTCAAAAGTTTATCGACGGTAAAGAGCCGAAAAAAGTAATTGTTGTGAAAGGTAAAATTGTAAATATTGTAATTTAGATAACAAGCAGCATGTTTTATTTGTTTGTATCCGAAAGTATTATGCGTATAAAACAACACATATTCATTGCTTTGGGCATGTTTCTGGCGACATGTTTAAATGGACAGGAACTCACGACGCCCGATTTCACTTCGTTGAGTGTTGACCCGTCGACAAGTAAAATCGTGCTGAAATGGAGAACTCCCGACGCATCGGAAAATGTTATGTCTTACGAAATTTCACGTAAACCATACACTTCCGGAAATTATTTTTTCAACAATCCTGCCGACGCTACCGTTCTCATGCCCGACACAACTTACTCTGAAACGGTTCCAGACGTGAACACGCAACAGCAGGGATACCGGATTCGCAGTAGAAACAACGAAAATACTTCCCCAATATCGGATATGCACATAACGATGCGGTTTTCAGGCGAATACTCCGAATGTACAAATACAATAAGCCTCAGATGGACGGCATACCAAAGGCTCGCAATCAACGTGAACGACGGTAAAATTGACCCTCAAAACCAGCAGGCAACAACATTCAACAACGCAATAGAATACGAGGTTTGGGGACATCACGGGGACAGTTTCGATATGTCTGCGGCTGAAAAACTTTCAGACAGAAGCAAGCAAACAATCGATGTCTCAATCGAAAATCTGACAGTGAATACAACTTATTTTCTGTACGTTAAAGCGCTTTTGCCAAACGGAGACACTGCCACATCACACAGAATCGACTTGCTCACAAACGGTAAACGTTTTCCGACTGTAATGAATATTGATACTGTAACAAGCGAAATGGGAATGATAAATCTGCATATCAATCTGGACAAAACAACTGATATTGATACTTTTGCAATCTATCGCGCCGATAACCGGATACCTTTGGAATGGTTCTATTCGGCAGCTGATGTACCCACAAAATTCGTTGACAGAACAGCGTCGATAGGTCAGGTTTACCATTATAATCTTGTCGGTTTTGTTTGCGGTCAACGGATGTTGAGAAGCGATACGGTGAGTAATATCTTGCTGTATGCCACACCGTTGAATCTGAATACGGAAATACGGTGGACAGAGTTTTTCAACCAGTCAAGTCCAGTTTCTTACACTCTTCACAGAACGTCGCCATCGGAACTGTCTTTTAATCCGGGAAATTCCCTTTATTTTTTAGACGAATCGACATACGAATACGTCTGTCTTGGTCCGAAAAAATTCTGTTACGTGATGACCGCTCAAACCGAAAAATCGTATGCACGGTCGGAAGAATCCTGCGCATCGCTCAACTCGATGATAATCATGCCCGAAGCGATAGATCCAACATCGGAGATCTCCATCCCGAAAAACTGTAAATGTCATACGGCAGACTGCGTAAACTACCGCCGTCTGTTTGGTCCCGTAATGGATTTAGACGATGTGGCTTATAAATTCGAAATGGAAATTTTCGACAAATCGGGAATACGCCTGTTTTCGTCGAAAAAAGATTTCAATATCCCATTGCAGAAAGAATATTATTATTGGGACGGCAAATACAAGGGCAAGTACGTAAAACCCGGAGTGTATGTCTATTATGCCAAAGTAGAATTTTTAGAAGGCTCTCCCGTCACAATGCGTGGAAGTGTAATTGTAGTAATGCAAAATTTAAATTAATATCAGAGATGAAAGCTATTTTTCCAGGGTCGTTCGACCCGTTCACCGTAGGACATGAAGCCTTAGTGCAACGTTCACTGAAATTGTTCGACGAAATCACTGTGGCTGTAGGACATAACAGCGAAAAAAGGTATATGTTCGACATCGACACAAGAACCGAATTAATCAAATCGGTATTCAAAGACAATCCTCAAGTAAAAGTCTTCCCATATTCCGGCTTGACAATAGACTTATGCCGGTCGCTGGATACGTATTTCCTGATTAGAGGACTGCGAACATCTGCCGACTTCGAGTTCGAACGAGCTATAGGGCAAATTAATAAACAGTTAGAGCCGAAAATAGAAACGATATTCATGCTTGTCGCTCCCGAACATTCAGCTGTCAGTTCGTCAATTGTCAGGGATATTCTAGTAAACAACGGGGACGCATCGTTGTTCCTGCCCGAAAATATCAAAGAATTAAAAAGTAAAAATTAAAAGTTTATGGAATCTCGACTTCGTATTCCAGCATTTTTCAATTTTCGATTTTCCTATGCGTTCTTATTTTTTCTAATATATTATACACACATGGAATAACGATGAGGCTCATTAGCGTAGAAGTAATCAGTCCACCGACGACTGCGATAGCCATTGGCGAGCGTAACGAGCCGCCTTCTCCGACATCGAGTGTCAGCGGGAGCAGGGCGAGAATCGTTGTCAGCGTAGTCATCAGGATTGGGCGAATACGTTGTTGACCTGCTTGCACGATAGCGTCGATAAGTTCCAGTCCCGAGGATTTCAACTGATTAATACGGTCAACCAGGATGATAGAGTTGTTCACGGCTATACCCACCAGCATCACTATTCCGATGATACCCATGATATTGATAGTCGTTCCCGTGACGAAAAACAGCAACACTGCGCCGACAACAGCCAACGGTATTGTCAATAAGATAGTGAACGGATGCAGCAGCGATTCGAACTGCGAAGCCAACACCATGTAAACGAGTACGATCGACAGAATCATTGCAAACATCAGGCTGTTCATTGATTCCTGACGTTTTTCTTCTTCGCCGGCGACAGTTATGGTGTAATTGAGTGGCAATTCGATGTTTGCCAGAGCGAGACGTACATCTTGAGCGACTTTGTCGAGCGACCTGTTCGAATCGATGTTTGCCATTACTTTACTTATCCTGTTTTGGTTGCGACGGAAAATTTCTTTTGGAGCCTGTGTTTGTTCGACAGTTGCGATTTCCTGCAAACGATATTCCTGTTCGCCGTTTTTGACAATCAGCGAGCCTAATGCGCTGACTGATATGTCGGGCGTTTTGATAATAATACTTCGCATTTCGCCCCGGTATTCCATTTGACCAGCGTCGCGTCCGCTGAGTTGCTGTTTCAACTGCTCGATGACGGTAGCGACGCTGATATTGTTGATACCGGCGACAGTACGGTCAACGGAGACTGTGATTTCCGGAGCGCCGTCTTCGATAGAAGAGACGATGTTGTAAAGATCGTTAATGCCGTACATCCGGTTTTTGACCTCTTCGGTGATAGCTGTGATTTCGGGGAGTTCTTCGCCTTTGATTTCGACGACTACAGGAGCCGTTTCGTTACCCCAGATTGCGCTCAGCGAGTTCTCTTCCTGTTGAACAGACAACTCCGGACCATCGGGATTTTGCGCTGTCTCAATCAGTTTGGTGATAACCGTTTCGGGCGACAGGTGGCAGGCGGGCGACAGGATGACCTTCATCATAGCCGTATTTTCGCCCTCGAAAACAGCATTTTGCCGACCGCTGCCTTCGCCGATATGGCTGTAAACAGTGATTGCCGAATCGCCTGTGATTCCGTAGAGCAGGTTTTCGAGATTTGTCACAGCGGCGCTTGTACGTTCGAGGCGTGTAGCCTCCGGCATTCGGACTGTGATAGTAAACGCTTTGCTTTCAGCACGGGGCATAAATTCTGTGCCGATATACGGAACCAGCAGGGCAGAGCCGGCAAGCAGCACGACGGCAATTGCAACCACAAGCCAGCTACGCCGTACAAGTTTAGTCAATAGACGGCTATACCAGTTCATTCTAATGGATTTAACTGCCTTAAACTCGCTTTTCCCCGATATTCGGCGATACATCATCGGGATGACCAGCACGGCAACAAACAGCGACGACAAAAGCGAAAATGTCACCGTCCACGCCTGGTCTTTAAACAGTTCGCCCGATGCGCCATGCAGGTAAACGATGGGTAGAAACACAACGATAGTGGTTAATGTCGAAGCAGTTATTGCTCCCGACACCTCCGACGTCCCTGTGATGATAGCCTCTTTCAATCCCACGCCTTTTTCCTGATTGCGGAATATACTTTCGATGACCACAATAGCATTATCAATCAACATTCCGGCTCCGAGCGCCAGTCCGCCCAGAGTCATGATATTTAGTGTCAATCCGTTAAAAAACATCAGATTGAATGTCGCCACAATCGACACAGGTATGGCGAGGCTCACAATCAGCGTCGTACCTATCCTGCGGAGAAAAACGAAAAGAACAAACACTGCAAGAATAATACCGATCAGAGCGCTTTGTTTCACCTCGTCGATAGCCGTTTTGATGAACGTTCCCTGATTGGTGATTATGTGGAAATTATATCCGGGCAATGCCTGCTCGATAGCGACGAGTTGTCGACTCACATTTTCTACCACGCTGACAGTGTTGAAACGCATTTCCTTATAAATCGACAAACCAATGCTTCGTTCGCCATTGATGCGTACAATATTTTTAGGACGGTCGTTTTCGAACTTGACGGATGCAATTTCTTTCAATAGCAGCGGCGCTTTGTCGGTATTGGTTGCAGCGTTGGTGTTTCCTTCCTGAGCAACAACGGGTTTATATCCTACAATCAAGTTTTCGAAGTCTTTTTCGGAAACAAACATTGTTGAACTTTTCACTAAATACTGTAATCCGAGTTCGCTGACGCGTCCTCCCGAAATGCTTTGATTGTTTGATTCTATACGATTTGCGATATCTTCGATTCTCAGTTTGAACGCATCAAGCCGGTACGGGTCGGTTTCGATAATCAACCTGACTTCTTCTTCGCCCGACAGTTCGACTTCGGCAACGCCTTCGAGACGAACAAGTTCGTTACGGATATAATTTTCGGCAACTCTTCGCAATTCCGCCATGTCGGTGATGTTGTTGTGCGACATCCCGACCAGCACGACCGGCGCCATATTAGGATCGTGTTGGGTGATTTTCAGTTCGGTGACAGCGGGATTTTGCGCTATCGGGGCAACGGCTTTTTGGAGATCGAGGAAAGCCTCGTCCATATTTTTCGACCATGTATATTCGACCGTGATGCGCGCCGAACCGGATTTCACTACGGACGATACCTGTGTTACATCATTTTGACGGATTACTGTCGATTCCATACTTCTCACAAACTGTTTTTCGATTTCTTCGGGAGGACGTTCGCCGACCTTAATTTCGATGAAGAGCCGCGGACTGTTCAAATCAGGCAACAAATCCACACTCAATCTGTCGTAAGATATTTTCCCAAGTAGCAGAACCGCCAACACTATCATACTGATGGTTACGGGATTGTTTATAGCAAATTTCACAATATTTCTCATACGCAAAATAATTTAACAACGAAGGTGTGTATCGTTATCTTTGTACTTTCACTTTACTGTTTTCTCTCAATGTTTCGAATCCACGAACGACAAGATTGTCTTTTTCGTTTAAACCCTCAAGTACTTGCACATTCGTTTCATCTTCGAGACCTGTGCGGATATTGCGCAGGATTGCTGTATTTTTTTCAACAATATATACTTGTTTACGATTCCGGTTCGACAATATGACTTCTTTGGGGATGATTATGGCGTGTTCGGCGTTATCGACAACGATATCCGCTTTCACGAACATGCCGGGACGAAGGATAAGTTTATCGTTATTAATCAGTATTTTCCCTTTAAACGTACGTGTTTCCATGCTGATGGCGGGCGACAATTCGCTGACGACGCCTCGAAGCGTGTCGTCGGGGATGGTGTAATGGGTGATATTGACCGGCTGTTCCGTCTTCATGTAACCGATAACGCTTTCGGGGAAATTGACTTCCATATACATACGCGAATAATCCATGATTCCGACCATAGGTTTACTCTGTTCGACTTTAACGTCCGGAGTGTAATGCGGAAGATTGACTATCACGCCGGTGAAAGGAGCCTTAATTTCGGACTTTTCGAGATTCGATTTGGCGCTTTCGAGGTCGTGACGGGCGCTGATGACTCGGAGTTCGGCATTTCGCATTTCGCTGAGAATCACTCCGCCTTTTTCGTATAATGCCTTCTGTTTGACGTATTCCTGTTCGGCTATCTCCATACTGAGTTCCCGGACGTCGAGTGCGATTCCGTTTTCGTACTCCTTGTCTTCCAATTTGATAATGACTTGTCCTTTGGCAACTTTATCGCCGAGTTTGAACGGTTTACCGGTCTGCGGATTGGTTTGCAGCCGGTAGGCTCCGCTCATCTGCGAGGTTAAATCCACATTATATATCGACATGGATGTTCCTGTGGTGTTAATCAACTTGCTGATTGAGCCTTTATTAAGTTCTTTGACGCTCACAGGTGTGGCGACATCGTTCGGAGCGTTTTGTTGTTGGTTGTTACATCCGACAAATAATAAAACAAACGTAACTACGCTGATTGTAAAACAATTTCGAAATTTCATACATCTTTTATTTTAATTCGTGTTATCAGGTACATTTTATGAATAATCTTAACATTCGACCGCAAAGGTAATACTAATTATTGAATAATGACAAATTATTTTTCTGTTCGAAGTAAAATGTCTGTAAAACTGATAATTATATCATAAACAATTACAATGAAAATAAAATTGAAGGGGAAACTCGAATTTGATGCGTTCAAAACGATAACTAAAATAATACAGTTAGAACGGATTTTGGTTTGTTAAAACCATGCAACACACCTAATTGGCATAATATTTTGTAGTGTTTAGTTACTACGATTCAGGTAAACACTTGATATATAATATCTTATACCACAGATTGTC
>JAITKY010000273.1 GCA_031278135.1 Prevotellaceae bacterium
CTCGCCTCGTCGCGAACACATACTCTGACGTACACCATTGCCAGCCGCTGCGTCAGCGAGCAGAAACGCAAGGTCTATCTCGAAATGCTGAAAAACGACAGAATGCGTCCTTTGAGAGACACGATTGCGGTCTGCTACAAACACGCCGAAGCGTTGCATATCAATCAAATCTTCGGTATCGAAGCGAACGGCTCGTGGTGGTATCCGCTGGAAATGGAAGACTACATATCCAAATCGACGTCTCCAATACACAGCGGCGCAGTGGTGATGAACGGCAAAGGTATCTACGAAGATAACAGCATACTTCTAAGTTCCTATCACGGCGTTAATGCCAAAACAGTGAAATTTACTTATACGACGGACAACAGCAGTTGTCTGAAAGGAAAATCGTACAGTGTAGTGATTGTGCTGACGGAAGATATAACGAGGTAACTATGAACGATTAGTGATTAGTGATTAGTGATGACCCGCCTGCGTCAGCTGTTCATATTTCATATTTCATATTTCATATTTAATCGTCTATAGTCCAACCTAAAGTCAGTGCAAATCGTCTGTTTTTCAGATTTTCGGTGATTTTATTTGCGTCCTTGTAATGCGTATAATAATCGACAGTATTTGTTTGTATATAAGCCATATCGACATTGAACTGTTTGAATCGCCAGCCAATACCTGCGGAATATGTTCGGCGCGACAGGTCATATTCCTTATCCGGGCTTTGATTGAAGCGGTATCCTGCTCGCAGTGCGAAGTTTTTCATCCATATTTCGGCTCCAAAACGTAGATTGACAGTATTTTTGAAAAATAGTTTAATATCGGAATTGAATATATTTGTTGGGTCGTATCCTGTCAATTTGATTCTCGAATAGTCCACATATTCGCAATCCATACTCACAAGTCCGAATTGTCCGAATACAAATGCAAGTGAGCCGGTAGCCTTGTACGGAGTTTTTATTCTTTCGACAAACAGATAATAATCTCCACCCGAACCAGACAGTAACGGTGCGTTCTCCGATTTATATTTAACCTCCATCGACGCCGAATACAAATTGTCCATAGCAGACGGATAATCAGAGTCTTCTTCCTGAGTCGAGTAAGGATACATCAAATAATCGGGCGAATGGAACGCCAAACCCAATCTTACCGTTTGAACGGGTTTATAGATAACCCCAATTTTGTAATTCAGTCCTAATCCTCTAATTTTAAGATTTGTATTATATGTCAGCCTGTCGAAATCGGAAATATTGTCTTCGTGGGCGTATTCACGGTAAACGACTTCCCGTCCATAGTTCAAAGTTGTCATTCCTAATAAGATACCGGCAAAGAATTTATCGTTACAGTTGACGCCTATATCGATAGTTGTTTCACCCGACGACCCTTTTGTCAGGGAATTTATTTGCTGGTACACCCCACGGTCGTTCTTGTCCAGAACGTTAACGTATTTGCCCTTTTCTTTGTCCCAGTCGATAAGATACGTTCCATAAGCCATAACGACATCCCAGTCGAGAGGATTATAGTCGTAGAATGCTTCATAAGAACTGATATAGCTGGGAGCAAAAAAATCCTTGTCGTCATTTGCTTTCTCTGAAAAATAGTCGATTATGGACAAGTCATTAAAAATGCTTTTGACAGCGGTACGCCGATTGAAATTCGTTTTTTTCAGGTATGATATCCCGATATTCCATTTAATCATGTCTTGATTTTCAACAACAATAACAGCGCCGAGGCTCGAAATTCCTGCACGGATACGCGAATTGTCCGTTTGAATTCCTGCAACGCTGGAATTATTGTAAATGTTGTTCAATGAAGATGTGAACGATACATGAGATTTCCGGAAAACTGCCAGACCGGCAGGATTAACTCCGATACTCGAAATATCGCCTCCTAAAGCGCCAAACGCTCCGCCCATAGCTGCAAAACGGGCTGTTCCCTCATAATCCTGATACGAAACTTTCAATATATCATCAAACATTTGAGCATTAGATACAAACACGCAGCAAACAAATATACACGTAAAAATCTTTTTCATCGCACAAAAATTCTTTTTAACAATTAACAATTTGCAAATGTACAACAAATTTCCATACCTCGTGCCTCATACGTATAAAAAAAATCGTAAGATTATATATATCAACAAAGTAAACTTCACCTTTGAACAAAATAATCTGATTTTGCATTATTTAACATAAAATAAAAGTTCTTTATGAAAATATGCTATATTTTTGCGGCATAAAATATTTGAATGATGCAGACAAAACTATTTTTTAGACTATTATTGGTTTTTATCTTTCTGGCTGGAAATCAGAATATACAAGCTCAGACTTGTGATGTTGAATTAGAATTTACAGTTGACGGCTCTCCGTGTGCGCAAGGCGGAAAAGCCAAAGTAACTATCACCCCGAAAGCGGGTGAAGGCGCGTCGTTAGATCTTTCGGAAAATACTTATGTGATTTCGAAAGGCGGGACGCTCTATAAGAAATTGTCCAATGGAAGCAATGTTGTCGAACTCCCTCCTGCCGACAATTATATCATATATTCAACCAATATATTATGTAACGGTCAGCCTGCCAATCTCATCGACTCCAACGGTTCCAAATTTAAAGTGACGCTGGGATTAAATATTACGAAAGCCGAATACAAACGGTGTTCTACATCTGACATTTACGTATCTGTCGCCGTTTTGGGAGGAACAGGACCATATGTGTACCGGCTTATCGCCAATGGAAACGAAATAGACAAAAAATCAAGTGCCGAAAAAGAAATTTCTTTTCCGGCAACAACAACATCCTCCGATTTGAAAATCGAAGTGATTGATGCCGGATGCGATGATAATACTGCTATCAAAAATCTGGCGACAAACTTCTATATTGGCTCGTCCATAATCGAAGGCGATAAAGCAGCCTGCGTGAACGAAACTATCGAATTATCAGTGAAAAACGAATATTCGGGCAGCAATTTTCGATGGACTAAAGGCAATACGGAGAAATCAACATCCCGCACACTGAAAATATCGAATATAACCGAAAAAGACGCCGGTGAATACATTTTTTCGATGAATTTCGAGGGATGCAGCAATGTATATACCGAAACGGTTAATATTGAGGTTGGTAATCCTCCGGCGCCGAAGGTCGAAACTGCATATATCTGTTTAAATTCGGGTGAAGTATCGTTAAGTAAATATGTGTTTGCAACTTCGAAAGCATACACTCTGGTATGGTATAAATCCGACAATTCGTTGATTGGAGAAACCGCTCCGATGTTTAATGCCAATGGTCTTCCGGGCACAAGCAAATATCTTGTAAGCCAGAAAAATTCGACGGGATGCGAAAGCCCTAAAGCCGAATTGACGGTTACTCTCGAAAATTTGCCGCCAAAAGCAGGCGAAAACAATATTATTTCCTGTACATCAAATGATTCTAAGCCAAAAATCAGAGTTATAAATGCCGGCAGTTATACCTATAATTTATATACAGCCTATTCGGGCGGAGTGAAAATAGGTTCGGGGACTGCCGTAAGCGATACTGCTATTATAAAAACAACTCAGGATTTGACAGTTGGCAACAATTATTTTCTTGAAACTCAAAACGCTCACGGCTGTGTTTCGAGCGAACGAGCTATGATCCGTATATCGTTAAAAGAATCGTGGATACTGGGTCCGGAAAAAGTTTGTTTGGGCGATAATATTTCGTTATCAGCCGATTATGCCGGTGGAACAGTTGTGTGGACAAAACCCGACAATTCTGTTTACACAGGCAAAACATTGAAGATCGACGATGCAACATTTGAAAATACAGGCGTTTACAGTCTGCTTATCGAAGATCCGGGTTTAGGCTGTATAATGAAGGACGACATCAAAGTGACTGTCACGCAACCTGCTCCTCCGAAAGTTGATAAGGATTCGTACAGGTTTTATGAGAATGAAGCCGCTACGCCTCTGATTGCTACGCCGAAAACGGGTTGTACCTTGAAATGGTATTATCCGGAGGAAACGCTCCTTGAAGGGCAGGCGCCCACTCCTGCAACCAATAAAACAGGAACATTCGTTTACTATGTTTCTCAGGATTCGCTCGGTTGCGAAAGCCCTAAAGTCTCTGTTAAAGTGGTTGTTGGCGAGGTACCCGCGTCCGTGCCGGCATCCGACGTAAGTCTCTGTATTGCCGACAAGCCTGTTATAAATATCAACAACACTGTTCCGAACTATAAATATACTGTATATTATAAGAATAACGTAATTGCTTCGGGAACAGGAAACGGCGCTGCAATATCCCTGACTTCCAGTGTTTCGGTTCCGGAAAATGGAGAGTTTGGACTCGAAGTGTCCGACACTTATAATGTCAGTTCGGAACGAATCAAAATAAATGTAATTTCGGTCAATAATCTGATTGATTTACAGAAATCTTCAACTTCGGTTTGCGAAGGATCTACCGGAAAATTGATAGCAAACGATATAACCGATGCTGATTATGTGTGGACAACTCCAAATAACAGTGTAATAAACGGGCAATCGATTTCGATAGTCGATGCAAGCAGCGCTGATGCAGGAATATATACGCTCTCCGTTACTGCTTCCGGATGCCCTGCCGCAACACAAACTGTCGAATTGAAAGTTGCAAGACCGGCAAAACCTTATGCAACAAAAGAAATATATTACTGCACCGGCGATAATGCTTCCAAACTGACAGCGACGCCTCTGGCAGGATATAAACTTGTATGGTTCGACGAATCGCAGGCACAACTCCCAGACGCACCGTCTCCAAATACTTCAACATCAGGAACGTCGGTGTATTATGTTGCGCAGGTATCGATATCCGATGCAAACTGTTCGAGCGACAAAGAAGAGGTAACGGTTATTGTCGATGACAAACCTGCCTCAGTAGTTTTAGAGCCTGTAAATGTTTGTTCTACACTTGATAACACTCCTTCGCTGTCGATTCGCATACCTGCTTCGACCAAAGGATATATCTATAGTGTTTATACTCAGGAAACCGGCGGATCGCTCGCAGGACACGCCGCAAGCGCCGGCGACGGTTTGCCTGTGGTTATCACAATCAACGACAACGAAATAAGTTCGGGTAAAATCTATTATCTGGAAATAACGAACAAATCGGGTTGTGTGTCGGACAGAACTCCGGTCGAGATAATCGTGACGGAAATAACTTTGTCGCCCAACACATTACCTTCATATCAGGTCGATGAATTTTATGCGCAAAAATTGACAACAAACGTATCCAATCCGCAATATGCAATCGTGCAGGGATATTTACCTTTGGGATTTACTCTCTCTTCGACAGGCGATATTTCGGGAGTCGCTTCTTCGTATGCCGATCCTTCGGTGTTTACGGTCGAGGTAACAAACAGTCTGGGCTGTTCCATTCAGAAAGAATATACGTTAAAGAGCGAATTGCTTGTATCAAAGATGTTTTCTCCAAACGGCGACGGTATCAACGACGTGTTTATGAAAGGCTATAAAGTAGTTATATTCGACCGTCTCGGACGCCGACTATCCGGCAGCGACGATGGCTGGGATGGTACATACAACGGTAAAGCTATGCCCGAAGATGTTTATTTTTATATAATTTACTATAAAGATAAAGATGGCAAAGAACAGAGTGTTATCAGTTATGTAACTTTAATTAAAACGATGTGAAATTGAAAAAGAAATATTTATTGTTTGCTGTTGTCTTTTCGATAAATACGGTTATTGCCGTTGCTCAAAGCGATTTCGATCTGACTCAAAAATGGTTTAACGAAACGCTTTATAATCCGGCAGCGGCGGGTAATAATTTTTCGACAGGTGTCTTTTTGCACACTCGACAACAATGGATCGGGGTTTCCGGAGCGCCTTCTACTCACGCCGGTACAGTCGATACATACGTCGAAGATTTGAGGTCGGGCTTCGGACTGACATTTGCCGCCGACAGGCTGGGCTCCGTAAGTAGTTACAGTACACGGCTTGCGTATGCGTTCTATATCCCTGTCGGAGAACAGGCCGTCCTGTCGCTGGGCTTGTCGGGCGGAGTTTTGTCCAGAAACAGAAGAATGTCCGGCGGCGGTTCCGAAGACCTCAACGACCCGTCGTTGATCTACGGAAATGTATCCGACTATTCTCCAGATTTCGATTTCGGATTCGAATTTAAAGGACCTTTCAAACTCGGCGCATCAATCAGACATCTCGCCGCTCAACAACCAAAATATAATTTACCAAAACATTCAATAAATGTCTGGTCATATTTTTCGTCGCGTTTCAACCTTTCGGAAACGTTGAGCCTCGAACCTTTAATATCGGTATTGTACAACGAATCGTCGTACCGCGCCGAAGTGGGTACTTTGTTTTATTTCTTCAAAACCGAAAATCGAAATACTTACAGCGACCGATTTTGGCTGGGAGCATTATACCGTACAGGAAATAGTTTTGCCTTGCTTGCCGGTGTAAACTTGACACCAAAAATACGCCTGGGATATTCGTTCGACTATGCAACCGGCGATCTGTCGTCTATTGCCAAAGGCGGTAGTCACGAGTTATTCCTCTCATTCTACCTTAACCGGATTTTCTACAAAGACGAAACTTGTCCAGCATACAGAGGATATAGAAAATGAATATGTAGCAGATAACGGAAAAAGTTATCCTGTCTTATGGTCATAGAAAAGAACGTCAATGGCGTCATTTGGATTTGTGGCAATGCATGACTTGTCTTGTAGCAGAACTACCACGATATAATATAACGATAATACAGGTAATTTTAAGACAGTATTCGTTACATGGGCAAGAATACGAGCGCATGACAATAATGCATGAAAAAAACGATAAACGCATTATTATTAACAAAAAGTCAGAGTAAAACGGCTCATTTATTGCGTATTAGTTTTGACCAAGTACACAAGGTAATATATAGAGCAATAAAACATGGAATATCTCGACGTTCTACAAAAGAATAGAGGGCGCGCGTAGCGAATAAAGTATAGATGAACTGTGTCAAACGGCACTTACAGAGCAACAAAGAAAAGATGTGATAACCGTTTGTACAGGTATGTGGCAACCGATTTGTAAGCGTATCGAAAAATTTTTACATCTAATAATCAGTGAAATAGCAAATAATTTATAGTTCACAATTTGCAATTCATAATTTTTTTATACTTTTGCGCTCCCTTTTTGCCGGTTTTTATTAAACGCGGCGTGTAATGGGATCCTGCGACAAGAGTCGGGGATTGAGTAGCACAAATTAAAGTATTTTTGAAATGAAAAAAGTTAAATTAGAAGGAACAGAAAGAGTTGATCTCGGAAAAAAAGAGACGAAAAAATCGCGGAACGACCAGCAAATTCCATGTGTGCTTTATGGCAGCGGAATTAAAAATTTGCATTTTACAGTGCCTGTAAGCAATCTAAAACCAATCATTTATACGCCCGAAGCGTTTTTGATTGACTTGGCTGTGGCGGGAAAAAACTATGTTGCGGTGTTGAGAGACATCCAGTTTCATCCATTGAGTGACGAAGTGTTGCATGTCGATTTCTTCAATGTCGATGAATCGAAGCCGGTTACAATAGATTTGCCTGTAGTGATGGAAGGTAATTCCGAAGGCGTTAAACAAGGGGGAAAATTGCAGATTTTAGTGCGCAAGTTGAAAGTTTCAGCGTTGATAAAAGATCTCCCCGAAAATCTTGTTGTCAATATCAGTGATTTGGGATTGGGTAAAACGATCTTTGTGAAAGACTTGTCGTACCCAGATATTACGATTTTAACACCGTCGTCTTCGACCGTATGCCGCGTGAAAGCAACGCGCACATCACGTGAACAGACTCCACAAAAGTAATTGTTTCACGATAGTTTATTGCCCAAAGGAATTGTTACGAAATAATTTGACGGAATAAAAATAAAGTATTACTTTTGGGCCATGAAAACAGGAGTAATATAAAAGATGAAGTGTTTTATACCCTATTTGAATGAATCACAAGTTC
>JAITKY010000286.1 GCA_031278135.1 Prevotellaceae bacterium
AACGATCATTTTGATGTAAATTATCCGGATTTTACAGTTTGTTATCTCAAATATTTGTGTTTACAGTTATCACTATAACAGGCAGATATAAAAATAATGCAAAAAAATTGCCGGTTTGTGAATCAGTTTGAAAAAAAAAGTGTACTTTTGAGCGGTTTTGTAGATACTAAAATATAAACATGTTGTTATAAATGAAAAAGAAAATTTACATTATTGCAGGAATAGCAGTTTTGGCGGTGATTGGAGGTATATACTTCTTTACCGGTTCAAGTGAGGCTATAGATCAAAAAGTTAAGGCTCATAAAGGGCTTTTTGAAATTGTCGTGACTACGACAGGAGAACTTCAGGCTCTGAATATGGAAACCATAAACGCTCCGGAAGAACTCCGTGGACGGAATGTGCGAATAAGCGACATCAAAATCATGGACTTGGTGCCTGAAGGAACTGTAGTCGATTCGGGCGATTATGTCGGCGCTCTCGACAGGTCAAGTTTAGACAACTCAATGAAAACCACCGAGACAGAACTGGAACAGATAAGAACCCAGTACGAAAACGCTCTGGTGGATACATCTTTGAATCTCCGGCAGATGAGGGATAATATTCAGAATCTCCTTTTCACGCTCGAAGAATCAAAGATAACGATGGAACAAAGTGTGTACGAGCCGCCTGCAACACAGCGTAAAACAAAAAACGACTACGAAAGGGCGCTTCGCAATTATGAACAAGAATTGCAAAGGTACAGCCTTCGTCAGGAACAGGAACTTGGCAAAATAAAAGACATATTAATCAAGTTGTCGCGCAAAGAAGACGAATATAAGGACATGCTCGACCTTATCAGCCGGTTCACAATCTACGCCCCTAAACCCGGAATGGTAATCTATCTTAAAGAATGGGGAGGCAGCAAAAGAAAAGTCGGTTCAACCATATCGCCATGGGACAGAACAATCGCCACGTTGCCCGACTTGTCGGTAATGGTATCGAAAACATACGTCAACGAAGTCGATATCAGCAAAATCAGAACAGGACAGACAGTCAGGTTGGGTGTTGATGCTTTCCCCGACAGAAAATATTCGGGAACAGTAACCGACATCGCAAATGTCGGTGAGCAACTGAAAAATTCCGATGCAAAAGTGTTTGAAGTATTGGTGCGTATGAATCAGTCGGATTCGATACTGCGTCCTTCGATGACAACATCCAACGAAATTTTGATTGGCTCGATTCAGGACGTCGTTTATATCCCGTTGGAAGCGCTGTATGCCGACAGTGTTCCTTTTGTTTACCGTACCAACGGAACAAAACAAGTCGTTATACCGGGCGAGATGAACGACAATTTCAGGATTATCGAACAGGGACTTGAAGAAGGCGACGAAGTGTATCTATCGACGCCCGAACATCCCGAAAAATTCGACTTGACAGGATATGATCTTATCCGGATACTCAAAGAACGGGACTCAAAACAAGCGGAAGAAGCGCTCCGTCAGGAACGTGAAAAAGAACAAAATAGCAGACACAGAAACGGAGGCGGAGGATTCAACATGCCCGCTCAAGGTGGTCCCGGAATGCCCGGCGGTGGCAACCGTCCCCGTAGCGGCGGAGGCGGAGGAAATCGCCGTAACTGATATATAGCAAATTAATTAGTCGAATTTAACAGGAAAAAGTTTTATGTTGCAACGTTATATGCATGATATAATAATTGCCCTCGAAGCAATTATGAGTAATAAACTGAAATCGATGCTCACAGCGCTGGGTATAATTTTCGGAGTGGCGGCGGTAATAAGTATGCTCGCCATCGGAAACGGCGCTCAACAGGAAATTCTGGAGCAGATAAAAATGGTAGGTGTCAATAACATCGTGATTGTTCCGGTGGTTAACGAAAATAATGAGGAAGCCGAAGAAGGCGAAAGCCAGTCAAAGAAATTTTCGCCCGGACTGACACTGGCAGATGCAAAGGCAATCCGTTCGGTCATTCCCGGCGTCGAAAATATCAGCCCCGAAGTAAGTTACAGTTCAGCTCTGCAATACAGCGGCATCAGATTTCCCGCCAAAGTACAAGGCGTTGCTGTCGATTATTTCAAACTGTATAATCTTCCACTCGAATCGGGAGTGTATTTCAACGAAGAACAAGACAAATACGGGATGCCGGTTTGTGTAATAGGCAGTAATGTTCGGATGAAATTTTTCAACGAAATCAATCCTCTGGGAAAATTCATCAAATTCGGAAACATCTGGCTCAAAGTCATAGGCGTACTTCGAAAAACGGAAATCACCGTGAGTTCGTTCGACAACGCGGGCGTTAATGTGTATAACGACAATATTTTCGTGCCCGTTACGACTGTGCTTTTGCGATATAACAACAGGGCGACAGTCAATAAGCCATCATCGTCGGACAACGTGATTACATTTTCCGGCGGCACGTTACGGGTTTCGTCATCATCGTCAGGTGGCAGCACATCAACCAATTATAACCAGTTGGACAGAATCATTGTCCAGATGTCGACAACCGAGCAGTTGAATTCTACTACCGAAGTTCTTAGCCGGATGATGTTTCGCAGACATCAAGGAGTGAAAGATTACGAAATCACCGTTCCCGAAATGCTGCTTAAACAGCAGCAGCGGACAAAAGATATTTTCAATATAGTGCTGGGCGCTATTGCGGGTATCTCACTGTTAGTCGGCGGTATAGGGATTATGAACATCATGTTTGCTTCCGTCATGGAACGTATCAAAGAGATAGGTACACGGCTTGCCATAGGCGCGAAAAAAGCGGATATCATAGCGCAGTTTCTTTCCGAAGCGATACTTATCAGCGTCAGCGGAGGGCTGATAGGAGTAATACTCGGTATTGGGCTGTCGTACCTTATAACGATGGTATTCGAGATAAAGACCATAGTGTCATTTCTTTCGGTAATTTTGGCTTTCGGTATTTCCGCAGCAGTAGGGGTTATTTTCGGATACGCTCCAGCAAAAAAAGCATCAGAACGTGACCCAATAGAATCTTTGAGATACGAATAGATTGTTGATTTTAGATTATGTATATATACGATGTACAGATACGGACACGATATAATGAAACCGATAAAATGGGCGTTATATATCATGCTAACTACATAAATTACTATGAGATAGCCCGTACCGAAATGTTGCGGAATACGTGCGTTTACTCATACAGCGAAATGGAAGATGCCGGAATAATGATGCCTGTTGTCGAAATCCAAAGCAAATACATTCTTCCAGCATATTATGATGAAAATCTGACCATAAGAGTTCTTATCAAAGAAATGCCCACCGCGAAAATAACGTTCTTTTTCGAAGTATTTAACGAAAAACAGGAATTGCTGAATACGGGCATGACTGTTCTTGCGTTCATGAACTCAAAAACCCGTCGTCCATGCCGACCTCCGCAAAAATTGATAGACTGTATGAAAAATTATTTTAAAGTATAAAAAAAT
>JAITKY010000021.1 GCA_031278135.1 Prevotellaceae bacterium
ATATCACAATCAAAATGCAACTGATAAGGCGTCTTTTATCTATTTTTTGTACCATTCGACTACAAATTTTATCGCCGCAAAGGTAATACTTATTATTGAATTAGCACGTGCAAAAATATATTTATTTAGTGTGCATTTCAAAATGTCGCTTTACAATATACGCTTACTCAATTTCGTTAAGTGTATTTTTCACTCATCACTCTGTCACGTCCTAAAAAAAGTATACACTTTTTTTAGGATGTGACACTCATCGCTCATCACTTTTTCTCACTTCTTCGATTACAATTTCGGCGGCTTTTTCCGAAGGCAAGATATCCGGCAGCCGTAATTTTTGCAGTCCTTTTGCAGTTTCGGCGATCATTTTTTCTGCGACTTTGCTGTCGGTGAGTTCGAAAGTTTTATTAGCAATCAAGTCGGCGTTACATTCGTAAAGCATAAATTCGGGTATGATTTCCCTGTTGCAAAGCAGGTTAATCAGATTGGCGTACTTCACGTTCACGAATATGTTGGCAAGGAAGTTTGTGAGAGAATTGAATTTATATGCGACGACATGAGGCGTTTTACATGATGCGAGTTCCAGCGATACCGTTCCCGACGCCGCTATTGCCGCTATGCTTTGTTTGAATGCGGCGTATCTTTCATTGCGTCCTGTGATGATACGATACGGAATATTGCTGTTTTCGAATGCTTTGCGGACTTCGATGACAACCGTTTCGACAGTAGGAACAACCACAAACAAATTGTCGATTTTTGTCGCAAGTATTTCTATCGCTTTCATGAAAACAGGAATCAGCCGTTTTACTTCGCTGTTTCTACTTCCGGGCAAAACGGATAAGATACAGGCATTTGGTGGGATATTGTATTTTGTTATAAAATCGCCGACATCGATTTCGTCAATTCTGTTTTCGACAACCGGATGTCCTACGAAATCACACTTTAATCCGTATTTTTCAAAGTATTGCGGTTCGTTAGGCAGGAGAGTCATCAGGCGGTCGGTAAGTTTTGCGACGTTTTTTGCTCTGCTTTTTTTCCACGCCCACACCTGCGGAGCAACATAATGCAGTTTAGGTATGCTTATGTTCCTCTTTTTGAGACGCGAAAGCAGTGCACCGACAAATCCCCAACTATCGACGGTGATGATGATGTCGGGAGCGACCTTTTCGATATCGACAACAGTCTGTTTCAGCCGTTTCAATATCAGCGGAAGTCTTGGAACGACTTCGAAAAAACCCATCACCGTGAGTTCTGCCATATTAAACATACTGTCGAAACCGTACGATTTCATTGTTTCGCCTCCAACACCGTAAAATTTAACATCGGGCGCTTTGTCCCTCAACGCTTTCATCAAACTCGATGCCAGCAAATCGCCCGAGGGCTCTCCTGTAACAAAATATACTTTCATACGCTATTTAAATCGTAAATCAAAAATCAAAAATTTTTTCATCCATTAACGGTGTAACGAAAAAAATACGGGAAATCCGCATCGTCCGTACCTCGCTTGAGATTAGGAGATTATATATTTTCAATTTTCGTAAGCATTTCTGTGATTATTGTTGTCATTTTTATTTCGGCTTTAGCGCCTTCTTTTTGAACATCTTCGTGCGACACTTCGACGATTTTACCTTCTACGCCGATGTCCGTAACAATCGAAATCCCGAAAACCGGCAATCCGGCATGACGTGCGACAATCACTTCCGGCACTGTGGACATCCCGATTACGTCGCCGCCTATAAGCCTGAAATACTTGTATTCAGCAGGAGTTTCGAAGGTCGGACCCGTCGTGCCGACATACACGCCTTTTGCAAGATCGATCGAATGCTGTTTTGCCACGTCGAATGCCAAATCAATCAGATCGAGATCGTAAGGATGGCTCATATCGGGAAATCTGACGCCGAATCTGTCATTGTTGGGTCCGATTAAAGGATTGGGTAAAAGGTTGATATGGTCAGAAATCACCATCAGCGTTCCTTTTTCGTAGTTCGGATTCAATCCTCCGCTTGCGTTGGACACAAACAGGCGTTTTATTCCAAGTTCTTTCATAACTCTCACTGGGAAAGTTATTTGTTTCATAGTATAACCCTCGTAATAATGAAACCGTCCCTGCATGGCGACGACGTTTGCGGAATTAAGTTTTCCGAAAATCAACCGTCCTTCGTGACCTTTGACCGTCGAAACAGGAAATCCCGGAATATCGGAATATTCAAGCGTTTCGCATTCAGTGATTTTTGTTGCCAAACCGCCAAGTCCGGTGCCGAGTATTATTCCTGTTTCGGGTTGCAGACTTATTTTAGTTCTGATAAAAGCTGCTGTTTTCTTTATTTTTTTGTACATGATCAGTTATATTTGTATTAAAACTTCTTGAATTATCTATTTTGACCTCAATTGGAATACAAAAAATGTTTTCTGGAATCTGTTCTTTCGACTTGCGAAAATACGCAATTAACCGGACACTGTCTTTTTCGGTGGTTACAATTGTGTGAGAATCTGCTTTTCCCAGAATGCGACGGATATCTTCGCTCGAAAAGACATGATGGTCGGGGAAAACGATTGTTTCGATATCTGCTTTGGGATATTGTGTTTCGAGTTGCCCGAAAAAGACTGCCGGATTTGCAATTCCCGACACCGCCAACAATTTCGACGAATCGAACGACAATTTTCCCGAATCCGATAACGAATATGCTTTTCCGTATTCGAAATGACTGAAATATACCGGTTTGTTATACTTTTTCAAACTATCGGCGTGTTTCTGCTTTTCTTCCTGCGACATATTTGCCGGACATTTGGTAATCACAATAATATCAGCCCTGTGCAGGCTCGATAAACAATCGCGAAGTCTTCCGGCGGGCAACATTGAATCCTTACGGACAGGACGATTACAGTCTATCAACACAACGTTCAACGATGGCGTAACGCTACGGTGTTGAAATGCGTCGTCGAGCAGAATCAAATCCAGACTGGGATAATCTGTTTGTAACCGTTTTATTCCCTGCACTCTGTCGATATCGACAGCAACGACGACATCGGGATATTTCCGTTTTATCTGCAACGGTTCGTCGCCTGTTTTCGTTGCCGGATCATTAACATCCACATACTGAAAACCTTTTGACTGCCGTTTATAGCCCCTCGAAAGAACGGCAAGTTTATAGTCCTTATTCAAAATGTCTATTAAGTACTCGGTATGAGGAGTTTTGCCTGTCCCCCCGACGGTGATGTTCCCAATCGAAATAACGGGTATCCTGAACCTGTACGACATCAACAAGCCACTGTCGTAAAACTTGTTACGCAACCAAACCACTACTTTATAGATAAAGGAAAGCGGCAATAGCAGCAAATACATTAACTTGTTTACAAATCTGTTATTCATTGTTTATCTTTTCATTTTATTACGCATGAATATTTCCTGTCCTTCTTCCGGAATATCGCCGGATTTCATCTGATTGTAGCGATACAATGATTTGAGTTTCACAGCGTACTGTTGTGAAATCTGATGCATTGTCTCGCCTTCCTGAACGATATGAATCGGGAAATTGGGATCCGAACGTTTTTTCTTCGGTTTGATATACAATTCCTGTCCGGCATAGATTTCCGCTTTCTTATCCAGATCGTTGTATCCCAGCAATTGCCGTTTTGTCAGTTTAAATTCTTCGGCAATCGATTCGAAACTGTCGCCCTCGTTTGCAATGACATATTTTACGTCATTACGAGTGTGGATTTTCCTGTTGAGTTGTATGACAAAGTTTTCGAACTCTATCTTTTCGAGCGTTACAGGCGAGGGAACCTGAATTTTTACGCCCTTGTCGTACTGATATAACTTATTGTCTTCGATAACTTTAATCAACGCTTCGGCGTATTTTGGATTGGTTGCATAACCTGCTTTTTTCAGCCCGTGCGCCCACGCTTTGTAATCGACAGGCGACAAATCGAACAACGAAGCATACCTTTTATTATATCTCAAAAAATCGGAATGGTCAATAAACGATTCTTCGTCAGTTTTATACTTTCGAAAACATTCTCCCGCGAGGTCGTCGTCGTAATAGATTTTTTCGCCATCCCAACTGCTGTGACATTTTATCCCGAAATGATTTTTTCCTTCGACAGTCAATGAACTTTTCCCGTAAGCCGACTCCAAACACGCCTGTCCGAGAATTATACTCGCCGGAACTCCCGACTTCCGCATCTGCTCGACAGCAACTTTGCTGTACTTTTTAATATACTCATTCTTTGCGTCTTGCGCAAAAATATTTGTGCTTAAAAACACAAAAAATATCAATACAATGTCCCTCATTTTTCTCATATAAACGGGCGTAAAGGTACGGAATAATTTATATTTCGAAAGTTTTTTAAGTTATCAGAAAAAAAATAAGTATATATTACATTTTTTTATCAACATTTCTGGTTGCTTCGTCCCTTACAATGACGTTTTTCGTAAACAACACAAAAAAATTGGCTAAATCTTTTATTGGGTGGTGTCCTTGTTTTATTGTTATATCTGTTTTTATAAATCTATATATGCCAATATTTTACATTTTTAACGCCTGTGTTTCCATCAATTTTTATATCCATATTGACAAAATAATTGCAATTTATATCTTATAAAAAATAATCACACGGCGCTATATAGTTCACTTGCTTCATATTACTCTATAAAAA
>JAITKY010000003.1 GCA_031278135.1 Prevotellaceae bacterium
ATATTTTTTGTACTTTTGTCCTGTAAAATTTCATTGTCTTAATTTTAATTGTTTGACAGCGTAAAATTAGGTGAAATTTTCGACCTGTGCAAAGTGTTTGTTAATTGCGTAATTAACAATACTTTGTATTAGGCCTTTTTCTGGATTCGTGCGGATTTAAGGTATACTTTTTTTTAGGACATGACAGAAGTATGAAGTTATTTTAACCACAAAGGGCACAAAGTTTCACGAAGTATTAGAGATGAGAAGTATGAAGTATAAACTGGCTTGCGCAAGCCATACATCATACATCATTAAGGTATGAAGTATGTCAAATAATATTTTATCCACCTATATTCACAGATTTCGGACTTCTGTGTGTAATCTATGGATAAAAAGGGAATTTTGTCGTATACCCTTTATTTATTTTGCATCCCTAATCATCTCCAAAAACTCGTTTTCGCTAATAATTTTTATACCAAGTTTTTCGGCTTTTTGCAATTTTGCCGGTCCCATTTTGTCACCGGCGATCAAATAGTCGGTATTTGAAGTTACTCCTGCTGTGTTTTTTCCGCCGTGTCGTTCGATAAGTTGTTTCAGTTCGTCGCGTGGACGGCTGAAATTTCCCGAAACGACAATGCTTTTGCCTTGCAGTTTGTTCGACAGGATTTCGTTGTCGCCTGTTTCGGCTTCAAACTTTAATCCGGCGGCTTTCAGTCGTTCTATTATTGCGATATTGTTGTCGTCGGAAAAATATTGGACGATGCTTTGCGCTATTCTGTCGCCTACTTCGTCCACTTGTAGTAAATTGTCTATCGAAGCGTTGCGAATGGCGTCCAACGAGCGAAATGCCAGCGCTATTTTCTTTGCAGTTGTTTCGCCGACGTACCGTATTCCCAAGGCAAACAGCACTTTCGGGAACGGCGTTTCCTTCGATTTGCTTATTCCTTCGATGATGTTATCGGCTGAACGGCTACCCATGCGTTCCAGACAGACAATTTTGTCTTTTGTCAAGTCATAGATGTCGGCAATGTTTCGGATAAGACCTTTTTCGAACATCAAATCCGCTGTTTCCTCTCCTATTCCTTCGATATTCATCGCACGACGGCTGACAAAATGTTCGATTTTGCCCAAAATCTGTGGCGAACAGCCAGAATCATTCGGACAATAGTGCTTCGCTTCGCCCATCGGTTTGACCAATTTCGTTCCACACACAGGACAAACGGTCGCATATACCAATGGTTCACTGTTTTCGGGACGTTTGCTTTTATCGACGCCGACAATTTTGGGAATGATTTCCCCGCCTTTTTCGACAATGACAGTATCGCCAATACGAATATCGTGGAGTTCAATCTGTTCGGCATTGTGTAGAGACGCTCTTTTGACTGTTGTTCCCGCTAACTGCACCGGTTGAAGATTGGCGACAGGAGTTATCGCGCCTGTCCGTCCTACTTGATAGTCAATCGACAAAAGAGGCGTATATGCCTGTTCTGCTTTGAATTTGTAGGCGACAGCCCAACGCGGTGATTTCGCTCTCAATCCCATTTTGTTCTGTAAAGCGAGGCTATTGACTTTGATTACAGCGCCGTCGGTATCGTAAGAGAGGTTTTTTCGTTCTATATCCCAATAATCCAGAAATTTCAGAATATCGTCGATTGAATGGCATTTCTGCATGTTTGGCGAAACTTTGAAACCCCATGACGCTGCTTTTTGCAGATTGTCGAAATGTGTGTCAAATGGCAGATTATCACTTAACAGAAAATAAAGACAACAATCCAGTCCACGCTTTGCAACTTCGGCGGAATCCTGCATTTTGAGCGTTCCGGCGGCGGCGTTTCTTGGATTGGCTAACGGTGTCTGATTTTTTTCTTCACGTTCTTTGTTCAGCCGGTTGAACGACGAAAGCGGCATCACCACTTCGCCTCGTATCTCAAACTCTCCTGGATAGTCTGTTCCCTGCAATTTAAGCGGCACACTCCTGATTGTACGGACATTAGCCGTCACATCGTCGCCTTGTTCGCCGTCGCCTCGCGTTACGGCTTGAGCAAGTGTTCCGTTTCGATACGTCAATCCTATAGCAGTTCCATCGAACTTTAACTCACAGACATATTCGATGTTGTCTGTTCCGGTTTCTTTTCTTATTCTTGCGTCAAATTCCTCGATTTCTTCTTTCGAATAAGTGTTGCTCAATGATAGCATTGGATATATATGCTTCACCTGCACAAATTCCTTAATTATGTCGCTGCCCACGCGAACTGTCGGCGATTCCGGCGATTGCAGTTCGGGGTTCTGTTTTTCGAGTTCTGCAAGTTCCACCATCAAACGGTCGTACTCAAAATCGTCAATTGTGGGATTATTCAGTACATAATATTCATGATTAAATCTGTCTAATTCCTTGCGCAAAAAGTTCACACGCTGAATAATATCTTCTATAACCATATTCTTTTATATATTTTTGCTTTACATTAATTTGAGTGCGAAATTACAAAACATTTTTATATCTGCAAATTATTTTTTTGTCTGAATCAGAACTTTTCAGAATTAATCAAAAGAAACGAATATTTACAATGACACTTTTCGTAAACAGTACATTAACAGGCTATTTCAAGTGTCTTTTTGCTTTTACTTTCGGCACGAAACGAATATTTACAATGACGTTTTTTTCGTAAACAGTACATTAACAACCCATTATAGCGTTGTTTTGTTTGCAATGGCGGGCTTTTACTGTTTATTTCGCGTAGGTTATGTTCTCATAATGATGATGTGATTATATTTTATTATCTA
>JAITKY010000038.1 GCA_031278135.1 Prevotellaceae bacterium
ACAAAGGTCGTGAAATTTATTTACATAGTAATGCATTAAAAATAAAAAAGTTACCAACACCCTCTGACTAAAATTGTTAATAACTACCAGATTTTGAAATTTTTTATGCGTTGACCCTGTTCATAGATATAGATAGGTAACAAAACCTAATACACTTATAGGACTAAGCAATTATGGCGTTTATACATGCATCTGCAATAAATCGGATCATTCGACTGTAATATCTCCTAATGTATTTTATAACAGCCTGTTCGATGAAAATCATGTTGCATACATAATCAACAGGATTATTGACAATAAAATAGTATATTGGACAAATGCAAACGAGTTGGTTTTTGCCTATCCAAAAGAGGAATTGTCCAATATGACTTTTAAAAATAAAGTATATGGCGAACGATTTAAAAACGTTAATATTTGACTGGAATCAGACGCAGAAAATCCGTTTCGTGCCGCAATCAAAAGCGAAATCTTTTCATTGATTGCGTCGAACTTACGTTTCAATTGGTTGTTCGGAAATCGGAAGGACTTAGATATCGATCCTCCTCCCCTTACAAACCACATGCGCAAGTTCCTGCAAAGCAATCCGCACTGCACAAAATAGCATTTTTATGCAGTGCGGAAATATTGTTTATTGTATGTCGAAAATCATTTAAAAATGATAACATATGAGTAACATTCCAACCGATCCGACATTCATTTCAAATGAAGTTTTATTGTCCTCAGGATCAAGACTGTCCGGTTTTATTCTCCTCGAACAGAAAAAATTAAGATTTACTTCCGTTGCAATGGAAAACTGTTTTACGAAATAATGAGCAAAACCAATAAATGGATGTATTCCGCCTCTGATTGTTTTATTTGCCTGAAAATTGTTTGCTCTATAGAGAAAGGAAATATCAGTTCCATACGAAAACTGCCATTTCCAGTTCCCTATTGTTCTATCCCATTCATAACCTGCTTTATTTCTCAAACCTTTGTATCCATCATTCGAGGTACTCCATTCAATATCAAGCCCACAACGAATGGCTCTTTTTTGATTGAAATATCGTTTATAATTCAATAAATACGATTCGGGCTTCTTCGTCAACACTGTGATAATGTTGGAAATGTCTATTCCTATCTCATTTTTATAAAAATTAGCATCACTTGTATTATTTTGAGCAATGAGATTAATCGAAAAAAAAACAAAAACTGCTATGCTATATATTTTTTCATATTTCATTACTCCAAATATTCTTCAAACATTGTTTTTATATCTTCTATGAAACTGTCATAATAAATGGAAGTATTTTCCTGTGTTCCATCTTTATAAACGATATAGAGGTATTTATTATCATCTAAATCAACAATTTTCAATGTTCCTGTTTTTTGAGTTTTGTGAAACACTTCAAAATTTGTACATTTGTTAATATTTTCTGCTGTATTGTTCAGTTGATCAAGTGTTTTAAGGTCAACTGTACCAACAATTGAGAGTTCATGCTGTCTAATATTAAATTTCAATACGTTCAAATACATGTCATCAAAATCGGAATACTTAGAAAGTCCGTTAGACAACGTTGCTTCACAATTGATTATCAAATTATTCTTCGATTTGGTTTCGTCTGCAATACTTACTTCTGCTTTAAACTTTGTTGGACTTTCCTGAGCAAGTGATATATCAAAATTCAATGGTTTTGTATAAACATTTACCGTAACTTGTTTTGGGATACCATATTCTGAAAAATCAGCAGTAAGATCTGTTGAAAAAAGTTTTTCATCATTTTGTTTGAGATAAATATTTGCTTTTGTCGGCAGATAAATGATATCGCCTTCAATATCACATTGTTTATCCTCGTAGGCTGTGATTGCAGCTTCACAGTCATTGCTTCCTTTGTTTTCAGAAGACGGAAACAAAACGAGAACGGAATTATGTGATGTTTTATTCCAACGTTTACTACTATTATCCCAAACGTATCTTCCTGCAACTGTAGCGAAGTTAAACCGTCCTTCATTACCAATCTTATCAAAATCAACAATTTCTTCCAACTTTTCTCCAAGCATTTCCGTAAATTCGGAAATAACATCGTCATAATAGTTATACGAATTTTGCACATAATTACCAGCGCCCGGTGTATATTCGTATTCGTCCGTATTGTAGTTATACGAATAATTACCGTTACCCTCACCTACCTGATAGTAATAGTAGTTTTCTGTGTATTTTTTTTCATACCCAATAAATTGGTCAGCAAATTTGTAAAATGAACCATTTTTCAAGGTTTCGAGTAAATTTTTTGTCCTGTCGAAAGAGGCTTGGATATTCACTTTGTCTTCTTCTACAGTTGTAGAAATTTCGTTTTTATTGTCATTCTTTTCACATCCAACTATGAAAAAAGATAACAAAACGATTCCACTAAATATGAATCTACTCATAGTAGACACATTCCTACTTATTTGGTTTTTCAGACTTGCCCCGTTTTTTAAATGGTCTCCGGCTTCCATTAATTTTCCGTTACAATCGGCGTACTTTGTCCAATTTTTTAAATTCTTTTTCATAAAATTTACTTTTAAAAATATTAATAATTTCATTAATTTCTATCTATTACCAAAAACGGCGCAAAGATATAAATAATTATTTTACTGTGCAAAAAAAATCAATAGCACTATTTCGACATTTCTATCACTATTTCGGCATTTTTTTTATCTGAATGCTTGATATTCTTTTAATTACAGCACTTTATATTAATATTTTCATTGAAATCTCGATAGTCTGTCAATCAGGCAAATACGTATACAAAAAAAATTATGCTTCCGTTAAAAATCGACATTAAAAAACATTTTAAAACTATAATTTGCCGACAAAAAAAACTTTAAATCCCATCGTTATTGCGATGGCGCAACCGCAGCCTATCGACGACCGCCATTTCCTTTTTCCAGACTTCTATTTAAGCCACAAACATCTTTAATATGTGGATAAAAAAAAGGGGGGGGCGTACACCCTAAAAATACAAAATACAATACAATTGAATTAAAAACCAAAAATATTACGTACTTTTGTACGCTCAATTTTAAAATAAATGTTTTATAAATGCGTATAATTGAGGAATTAAGGGACTTTGCGAATGACAAATTAAGGCTACTTGGACAGGACAAGATACCTTATGTATTAGCAATTTTTGTAGGATTGTGTAGCGGTTTGGCGGCGGTATTCCTGAAATCTGCAATACATTTGGTAAAAGATGGTTTGACAGGCTGGTTCAATGTAGCGCAGGGAAGTTTTTTTTACCTTGCATATCCCGGAATCGGGATTTTGATAACGATTATTTTCGTGAAATATTTTGTTAAAGACAATATCGGACACGGAATAACAAAAGTATTGTATTCAATATCAAGAAATAACTCTTTGATAAAATCACATAACATGTACAGTTCGATGATTGCCGGCACTTTCACAATAGGATTTGGTGGTTCGGTAGGAGCCGAAGCCCCGATTGTCATGACAGGTTCGGCGATAGGTTCGAATATTGGCAATTTTTTTCGACTTAACTATAAACAAATCACGCTTTTGTTGGGTTGTGGAGCCTCCGGCGCCGTGTCGGGAATATTCAAAGCGCCGTTGGCGGGAATTATTTTCACACTCGAAATCCTGATGCTCGACCTTTCACTGTCGTCGATTATTCCGTTGATGATTTCGTCCGTCACTGCCTGCGGAGTTTCGTATTTGCTGATAGGCTCCAACGTCGAGTTTGGTAATTCGCTCGAAGCGTTTGCCATGGGCAACATACCTTATTATATTGTATTAGGAATTTTTTGCGGATTTGTTTCGCTGTATTTCACAAGGGCGACCTTGTTTCTGGAAAAGAAAATTGCTTTAGTGAAAAACACCATATATCGTTGGATTGCAGGATCAATATCGCTTGGAATCCTGATATATTTTATTCCGGCGCTCTACGGCGAAGGCTACGACATCCTGACTTCGATAATGACGGGCAACTCGTCCGAAATCTTTGAACGGAGTATTTTTTACAGTTTGCAGGATAAAGCATGGTTTTTCGTTTTATATCTGGTGAGTATCATAATATTTAAAGTATTAGCCATGTCGCTGACAAACGGTAGCGGAGGCGTCGGCGGAACATTTGGTCCGACATTGTTTTTGGGCGGAATAGCGGGTTTTCTTGTTGCGCGTTTGATCAATATTTCAGGGATATACGAAGTTCCGGAGAGCAATTTTGCTTTGGTCGGCATGGCAGGGATGATGTCGGGAGTTATGCAGGCGCCGTTGACTGCGATATTTTTAATTGCCGAAATAACAGGTGGATACACGCTACTTATGCCGCTTATGGTTGTTTCCGTCATTTCGTTTATCACGATACGACGATTCGAACAGTATTCGATATACACAAAACGTTTGGCACAATCGGGCGATTTGTTGACGCATAACAAAGATAAAGCAGCCCTCATTCTCCTGAAAGTCGAGGATTTGGTCGAAACCGATTTCGTCAAAGTCTATCCCGGCAACACCCTCGGCGAAATGGTTAAAGCCGTATCTTCGTCGAAAAGAAACATATTTCCTGTGATTGGCAGGAAAGGGCGTATCGAAGGCGTTGTTTTTCTGGACGATATAAGAGACGTAATGTTCGAATCGACACTGTATTCCACAATGATTGTTAGAGATAGGATGAAACCCGTTCCTGACGTGATACATATCGACGAATCGATGGAAAATGTGATTACGAAATTTGAAAAAACCGGAGCATGGAACTTGCCGGTAGTAAACGAAACAGGCGAATATGTCGGTTTTCTGTCCAAGTCGAAGATATTTTCCGCATACCGCGAACTGTTAAAAGAACTGTTTGGAGATGAATAAATTATTAATAAAACTAAATATTTTCATATTATGAGAAAAAAAATTGTAGCAGGAAATTGGAAGATGAATACTTCCGTATCGAAAGGCGAACAACTTGCAGCCGAAATTGTCGAAAAATCGAAAGACGTTGAAGGCGTTGTGCTTGTAGTAGCTCCACCTTTCACTCATTTGACCAAAGTCGCAGATAAACTGAATGGTTCGCAAGTGGCTTTGAGCGCTCAAAACTGTGCAGCCGAAACTTCGGGCGCATACACCGGCGAAGTGGCGGCTTCGATGGTTGCCGACACTGGCGCAAAATATTGTATCTTAGGACACTCGGAACGTCGCGAATATTACGGCGAAACCGATGAAACCCTGAACAAAAAACTCGCACAGTGTTTTGCAAACAACTTGATTCCTGTCTTTTGCGTAGGCGAAAAGTTGGCGGAACGCGAAAACGAACGTCATTTTGAAGTAGTTAAGACACAGTTGTATAATACGGTATTCAATCTCAGCGACGAGGATTTCGGCAAAGTCGTAATCGCTTACGAACCTGTGTGGGCTATCGGAACCGGAAAAACCGCAACTCCCGATCAGGCACAGGAAATTCATGCTTTTATCCGAAAAACTCTGGCTGAAAAATTCGGAGCAAAAGCCGATGACACTTCAATCCTTTACGGCGGAAGTTGTAACCCTGCGAATGCCAAATCGTTATTTGCAAACGCAGATGTTGATGGAGGATTAATCGGCGGCGCTTCTCTGAAATCCGACGATTTTATCGCTATTGCCAAATCCTTCTAAATAAAGGCATGATTGATTAGTTGAATTATGGATAATGAACGCTTTGCTGTTCATTATCCACAATTTACAATTATTGGGACAGGTGAACTTCTATTTCACAAAGATACGGGAAAGAGTAAAAGGGATTTTGTTTTCTCCATTAAAGACGTGGGAATCAATGCGCAAAGAATCCGGCTATACGATTGAAACAATCGTATTCCTGTTTGTTTGTTGCTTTGTTCCGGGTTTGCTGGCGCTCGTGAGATCTTTCCCGAGCTGGATGTCAGAAGTTTTTATCCCGTTTTTTACTATACTTATTTCGTCGATACTTCTACGTTTTATCAAGCCAATACGTAAAATCAGTTGGGAAGGAAATTTTAATCTGATTGTGTATTCGTTTTTTCCGTTATTCTGGTGTTATGCACTTAGTTACATCTTCAATCACCGGCAATATCTGCTACCTTTCGGATTACTTTATTCCATTGTATTGCTTTTCATCGCTTGCCGTATAACGATGAATATCCCTTTCTGGCAGTGTCTGTTACTCGTTTTAGAAATTGTTTTATTGCTGTTTTTCTGTTTGTATATGCTAATGGTGCCGTTGAGCGGATAACCATTTTTTTCCGATTATCAGGCGTCTGTTTTGTTTTTTTATACAACTTTTTTACAAAAATAGCGCTGAATATTAACAATTTGTGAGAAATAATTACCAATTAAGTATAATTTTATTATTTTTGCGGCAGATTATTAAAAAAGTATAACAAATGAAATTTGGTGTTGTAATATTTCCCGGTTCAAATTGTGACCACGACATGATTTATGCGTTCCAAAATGTCATGGAACAGGATGTTATACCTCTCTGGCATAAAGACCGTTCGTTGCAAAATGTTGACGGAGTGCTTTTGCCCGGAGGGTTTTCTTATGGCGACTATCTGCGGTCGGGGGCTTTGGCGAAATTTTCCCCGATAATGTCGGAAGTGATTGATTTTGCCGATGATGGCGGTTTTGTTTTCGGTGTCTGTAATGGGTTCCAGATTCTGTGCGAATCGGGCTTGCTTCCGGGAACTTTGCTGCACAACAATAACCGGAAATTTGTATGCAAAAATACATACATAATTGCCGATGCAAAAAACACTCATCTGACACATCATCTTGATAACAAGCCATTAAAGGTTCCTATCGCACACGGCGAAGGACGATATTACGCTTCGGGCGATATTCTGGCGGAAATGCGAAGAAACGGGCAAATCCTGTTCCGTTATTCCGACGAAAATGGAATTGTTTCGCAGGATACAAATCCCAATGGTTCAGTCGAAAATATCGCCGGTATATGCAATATACGTAAAAACGTGTACGGGATGATGCCTCATCCCGAAAGGGCTGTAGATGAAGATTTGGGAAATACCGACGGGGTGATGATACTTAATTCCATCATCAAAATGTTGAAATAGTTCCACTCGTTCATTCTATAAATCATGCAGTTTAAGGATATAGTCGGACAAAAGGAACTCAAAGAAAAACTCATTTCGACGGTTATCGACGGACGTGTCAGTCATGCTCAACTATTCGAAGGTGCAATGGGTTACGGCACTTTACCTATGGCTTTGGCGTATGCGCAATTTATTTCGTGCCGCAACAGGAACGGGGATTCTTGCGGTGTTTGTTCATCGTGTATCAAATACAACAAACTGATTCATCCCGATTTACATTTTGTCTTTCCTGTCAATACAACCAAAAAAGTTAAAGACAAACCCGTCAGTAACGATTTTTTGCTAAAATGGCGGGAGATTGTACTTAAAAAAAAATATTTCACCGAGCAGGACTGGTACGATTTTATCGGTCTCGAAAACAAACAGGGGATTATCAGCGTCCACGAAGCGGATAACATATTGTCGAAATTGAGTTACAAATCTTTCGAATCGGATTATAAGATAATGATTGTCTGGCTTCCGGAACGGTTAAATCAAACATCGGCAAACAGGTTGTTGAAATTGATCGAAGAACCTCCAGAACATACTGTTTTTATCCTTGTTACCGAAAATTCGAACAAAATTCTTCCGACAATATTTTCGCGGACCCAACGTATCCGACTGCATCCTCTGAAAGAAAACGATATTGTTAACTCTCTGAAAGAACTCAATTTCGACGAAAAAGAAATATTTACTGCGTCCCGTCTGTCGGGAGGCGATTATATACAGGCAATTCAAAGTTTGCAGGTATCGGAATCGACAAAGGCAAATTTGGATAATTTCATGCAATTCATGCGATTATCGTATAAAAACGATATTCTTGGATTGCTGGATTGGGCGGAATCGATGGCGGCATCGGGCAGAGAAAAACAAAAGTTGTTCCTCGTCTTTGCCGAACGTCTGGTGAGAGAAAATTTTATCCTGAATAAAAAAATCGATGATATTGTATATCTGGGTTTTGACGAACTCGAATGGGCAAGGAAATTCTCAATATTTATCAACGAAAATAATGTTTCCGAATTATATCGGCAATTTAATATCTGTATTCCACACATATCCCAAAACGGGAATGCAAAAATAATATTTACCGATCTCGCCATGAAAGTAAAAGAACTTATAAGAATTAAACAGTAATATTTTATTATATGGATATAAAAAAATTAATAGCGCATGAATTATTGAAAATTAACGCAGTAGGATTTAATCTGACAACACCGTATATCTGGGCTTCGGGTTGGAAATCCCCAATATACTGCGACAACCGCAAATCGCTGTTTCATCACGAAATACGTTCAATTATCAGAGATGCTTACGTCGAAACTGTCCGGCAACATTTTCCCGACGTTGAAGTTATCGCTGGAGTGGCTACCGGCGCAATTGCGCAAGGCGTTCTGGTTGCCGATAAAATGAATTTGCCGTTTATATACGTTCGTGAAAAATCGAAAGCACACGGTTTAAAGAAAATTATCGAAGGCGATTCTCCCAAAAATAAAAAGGTAGTAGTGATAGAAGATCTCATTTCGACCGGAGGCAGCAGTCTGAAAGTAGTGGACGAACTGCGCAGGGAAGAAGCCGGCGTGTTGGGTATGGTGGCTGTTTTTACTTACGAATTTGATACGGCTGTTAAAAGTTTCGAGGATAATAAATGTAAACTTGTGACGCTGTCGAACTTCTCGACGTTGGTCGATCAGGCTGTAGAAGATGGATTTATCCGGGAATCGGATGTCGCTGCTCTAAAAAGATGGCATGACGCGCCGGGTAATTTTTTTGTATAACCGCAAAGGGAGCGAAGATATAAAATTGAAAAATAATACTCAATGAAAGTTTCAAAATACTGTTTCAAATGTGTTTCGTGTGGAAAAACTGTCGATGGATTCGGGCAATGGCTTTCCTACGGAAGGAAATGTCCCGAATGCGGAAAGGAGAGAATTGAAACGTTTTATTATGATTATAGCAGTCTTAAATCGTTAATATACAGCAAAAAATCTAATACAAATACTATATGGAGATACTTCGATTATCTCCCGCTGGACAATAAAAACAATATCGTTTCGTGTGGTGAAGGCGACATAAATGTCGAACGGTGGAAGTTTTTGGAAAAATATGCTGCTTCGTTGAATATCAACTGTGAAGTGTGGGTATATCGCAATGACGAAAACTATGCTACAGGGACATTTAAAGATGCGGGAGCATCGTTGGCAGCAAGCGTACTTAAAGAGCATAATATTGAAAACTACGTTGTTGCAAGTACAGGCAATGTAGCGAACGCTTTTGCTTATTACATGAGCAAAGCCGGAATTACGCTGTATGCTTTTGTGCCGGAAAATGCGCTCGCAATGAACAGCGCCGGTGTAAGTTATTATGGACAAGGGGTATTCAGGGTTTTAGGCGATTATGCAAAAGCGAAAAAAGTTGCCAAAGAATTTGCCAATAAACATAATTTCCTGGTGACCGGAGGAAATACCGACCCGTTACGTGTTGAAGCAAAGCGAACTATGGTTTTCGATTGGCTGAGAAACATGCCCGAATTTCCAACCGTATATCTGCAATCGTTGAGCGGAGGCACCGGACCCATCGCTATCGAAAAAGCAATCAGAGAAACGGAACATCTCGGATTGCCGTGTAAATTGCCTCGTTTTCTGATGGTTCAGCCCGACGGTTGTGCTCCAATGGTTCATGCCTGGGAAAAAGCCAAAACCCACTCATTTCCCGACGGTTGGCTGAACGATTATCCTGTTTACGACAATCCCGAAACAAAAATCCCGACTTTGGCAACAGGGAATCCTGCAACTTATTCCATCGTCGGAGAATTGACCCGTCGTTCGGGCGGAGAGATTTTTTCGTTCGAAGAATCGAAATGTGAGGATGTTGTCAGGGCAGTGGCGTTCGAAACTCTTGTCGGCACAGGACCGGCTTCGGCTGTCGCTCTGGGCGGTTTTTTCAAAGCGTTGAAAAACGGGATGATAAAAAACGGAGATGTCGTAATGATTAATATCGGAGAAGGATTGAATCGTGCTCCAGAGTTCCTGAAATCATTGACTTACACCGAACAAAAGGTCGTTCATCCGGACGAATGCGAACTCATCGACCGCAAAAAACTGCAAAACGATTTGTGGAATAAAATCAATTTACTGTGATGGCTTCAAATAATGCTGTAATATTTTCGGGTTCGTTCAATCCCATACACGCAGGGCATTTGATAATAGCAAATTATATTGTCGAATTTACCGACGCCGACGAATTTCTGTTTGTTGTCAGTCCGCATAATCCTTTCAAACCCAAAAACGAACTTGCCGACTTTCGTCACCGACTGAATATGGTGAAGATCGCTTTCGAAGGTCTTGATTTGCCGGTATCAGTGAGCGATATCGAAAACACTATGCCGCAACCGTCTTACACAATAAATACGGTCAATGCGCTTTCGGAAAAATATCCGGACAAAAATTTTTCACTGTTAATCGGAGCAGATAATTTAGTCCATTTTCATCTCTGGAAAGATGCTGCAAAAATAATCGAACATCATCGTTTACTGGTATATCCCCGCACAGGATTCGATAACAACAACGAACTCTATGCGAAAAATAACGCCGTGAAATTAGACGCACCAATAATGGAAATATCTTCAACATTTATCCGTGATAATATATCCAAAGGTCGTAACCTCAAAGCGCTATTGCC
>JAITKY010000050.1 GCA_031278135.1 Prevotellaceae bacterium
TCCTGTGCAACTTCTTTAATTTTCGTTGCTATGTCGTTATTTATTTCGCCTGATTTCAAGGGTTCGAGAATTTCTTTTTTATACTTAGAATCAAGTATTTCAAAAAACAGTTTTTCGAAATTTTTCACTTTGTCGGGCGCGATTCCCAAAAGGAGATTGTTAATTCCGCAGAAGATTACCGCTATCTGTTTTTCGACCGGAATAGGTTGATATTGTGGTTGTTTTAACAGTTCGACATTGCGTAAACCTTTATCCAGCACCATCTTTGTCGAAGCATCGATGTCCGACCCGAACTTCGAAAACGCTTCGATTTCACGGAATTGAGCCTGATCGAGTTTCAATGTTCCGGCGACTTTTTTCATCGATTTAATCTGGGCATTTCCTCCTACACGCGAAACCGAAATCCCGACGTTTATGGCGGGTCGGTTTCCGGCATTGAAAAGGTTGGCATCCAAGAATATTTGACCATCAGTAATCGAAATAACGTTTGTTGGGATATACGCCGATACGTCGCCTGCCTGCGTTTCGATGATCGGCAAAGCAGTCATCGAGCCTCCTCCTTTCACTAAGGGTTTCAATACTTCGGGGAGGTCGTTCATGCTTTTTGCGACGCTGTCGGAAGCAATGATTTTCGCTGCACGTTCGAGCAGACGGGAATGGAGATAGAAAATATCGCCTGGAAACGCTTCCCGTCCGGGAGGTCGTCGCAAAACCAGCGACACCTCTCTGTACGCGACCGCCTGTTTCGAAAGGTCGTCGAAAACGATCAGCGAATGTCGTCCAGTGTCTCTGAAAAATTCGCCGACAGTAGCTCCTGCATATGCCGAATAGTACTGTAAAGCAGCGGGATCGGAGGCAGTGGACACAACAACGACAGTATATTTCATCGCTCCGTGTTCTTCCAGCGTCTTGACGATATTCGCAACCGTCGAGCCTTTCTGACCTATTGCAACGTAAATGCAATATACCGGGTCGCCAGCGTCGTAATTTGCTTTCTGATTGAGAATGGTATCGATAGCGATTGCCGTTTTTCCGGTTTGGCGGTCGCCGATGATCAATTCTCTCTGTCCACGTCCGATAGGAATCATTGCATCGATAGCCTTAATTCCCGTCTGCAAAGGTGTCGAGACCGGCTGACGGAATATCACTCCCGGCGCTTTCCGTTCCAATGGCAATTCAATCAGATTGCCTTCGATTTTTCCTTTACCGTCGATGGGGTCGCCAAGTGCATTAACAACCCGTCCAAGAAGCCCTTCGCCAACTTTGATTGAGGCGATTTCACGGGTACGTTTGACGCTCATCCCTTCTTTAATATTTTCGGACGAGCCAAGTAATACCGCACCAACATTTTCTTCTTCGAGATTAAGCACAATGCCTCGCGTACCGTCTTCGAAAAGAATCAACTCGTTCGACTGTACTTTATTCAATCCGTATACCCGCGCTACCCCGTCGCCAACATTCAGGACAGTGCCGATTTCGTCAAATTCCATATTCGTCCTGATGCCTTCTAACTGCATTTTCAGGATATTAGAGACTTCGCTCGCTTTAATTGCATCCATAATTATTACTTTTTTTCAGGGCGCAAAGATAGTAATTTTAATAGTTATAACAATATCGAAATCAAACGGACACCTGTAATTAGTTTCAATCAATGTTTTTCCACTTCGTACCTCATTAGAAAGTTTATACGGCATCTGTAAAACATGATTTTAAATTCCGGATATATCATGGCGAATTCAATTTAACAGTATCACTGTCGTGTTTAAAAAAGTTAAAACTTCGTATCGCCTCGTGTTTGATATAATCCCATCTCAACAGGATTGCGATTATCAGGGCAATAGCAAGCACAATGGACAGTTTGAGATTTAATGATAACTGTTTAAATTTTTTTATCATACTCATGACATCCGGCGATTAAACTGTTCAGACTTGCCAGACCGGCTTCGAAATTTACTCCGAAACGGTTGTCGGTGGCGGCTTCTTTGGTACGGGCAATACTTGCGACCGTGAAACGTACGGCTATTGTGTTTGCTTCCGCCAGCGTACGACCGCCAAGCAAGGCTGCAACCAGCGCACTCGCAAACACGTCGCCCGTGCCATGATACATCGGATCGATACGTGTCTCGCATGTGTACGAAAACTCGCACGTATTCGCATCATAACTTGCCGATCCCAACTGTATCCCGTCGTAACTTACTCCTGTAACAACAACATATTTAGGTCCAAGCGACGAAAGTGAGCACAATATATGCTCGATTTCTTCGCTTGTATGCGGCCCATCGTGATAAGGTTCGTTGAGCAAAAAGGCCGCTTCCGTAAGATTCGGAACAATCACGTCAGCCTTACGGCAAAGTTTGCGCATCCCGTCCGGAAAATTCGGCGGAAAAAGCGAATACAGTTTGCCGTAATCCGCCATTACGGGATCAACAACAATCAGTACGCCTTCTTTTTTCAGCATGTCGAAAATCGACGAAACGATATCAACCTGTTCAAATGATCCCAAAAAACCTGTGTAAACAGCGTCAAATTCAAGTCCGAGATCATGCCAGTGATTCACCACCGGCAAAATATCCTGCGTTAAATCGCGGTATGTAAAACCCGTAAAACCTCCTGTATGAGTCGATAATACCGCTGTAGGCAAAACAGTGGTTTCAATACCTGCCGCCGATATAATCGGCAATGCCACAGTGAGCGAACATCTGCCGAAGCAAGAAATGTCATGTATAGCCAATACTCTTTTTTGTCTTTGCATATCAAAAATCTTAAATCTTTATATCAAAATCGAAATGCAAAGGTAATACAAATTTTAATATGCTTTTAAACCAAACACATTGTTTCACACAAATCAATTAAATTCGGGCTAAATCTTTTTTTGAAGCGCTATATCAATTTTGTCTGTTCACCTCAGCGCTTCGTTCGCTCGCTAAGTTCATCGACCTCTCCAAGTCGTTCGGAGACCTCTCCGCTCGGTAAACTCACAGCAACGACAGAGACAGGGAAACACGCCCTTTTATCAGGGACAGATATTCAGTGTCAGTCCGAAAACCCACAATACCCCACAATACTCAGAATTTAATCAGAATTGGCAGAATTATAGAATTATCAGAATTCTGTACAATCCTGTTAATTCTGTTAATTCTGATCAGAATTGGCAGGTTGCCCTTACTATATATATCCTCTCCTCGTCTGAACTACGAAGTAGTTCAACCCCCTCACGGGGTTGATAGAGAGGGGTTGGCGTTGTCCTCAAACTGCGCTACGCTTGTTCGGGGCTATGCAAATTCGATGCCTTCGGCGTCATCGGTTACCCATAATGCGACAATTGAGTTTGCGTGATTTATCTTTTCATAGCGCCTCAAAAAAAAGATTAACCTAAATTCACAATAACTTGAAAATCAGTGATTTATTTTTTAATTGTATCTTAACTGTATCTAGCTGTATCTAACCGGTTCTTCGTCACCGCAAGTGCCGGATTTTCAACGCGTTATGCGGTAAGGGTGGAAGAGGGGATTCGAACCCCCGACCTTCAGAGCCACAATCTGACGCTCTAACCAACTGAGCTACGACCACCATTTTTTTGACCTAAAAAATCGTGCAAAGGTAATTCTTTTTTTCTATTTCCAAAAAACAGTTTATCTTTGTCAGCATCAAAACAGCATACTTTGGCTAATATACATACTGCTTAAAAGTTTATAAACGACAAAGTTACAATATTTTAACGCTATGTATTGCGAGTGTATGCGGGTAAAGACAGTTTTGATATTTTGTGAACATTTGTATAGAAGATTTGATAAAGTTTGTAGAATTATGAAAAATATTTTAAATGATTTAAATCCCGCCCAGCGGAAAGCCGTACAACATATCGACGGTCCGAGTTTAATTATTGCCGGAGCAGGTTCCGGAAAAACGAGAGTATTGACATATAAGATTGCTTACTTGTTGATGAACAATGTTTCTCCAAAATCAGTGCTCGCTTTGACATTTACAAACAAGGCAGCAAAAGAAATGAAAGAACGTATAGTCAAAGTAGTTGGTAAACAGGCTAACAATCTGTGGATGGGAACTTTTCACTCTATTTTTTCAAGAATATTACGTGCCGAAGCCGAAACTTTAGGATTTACATCAAATTTTACAATATACGACACGACCGATTCGCTGAGTATATTGAGGACTATTTTCAAGGAAATGAATTTGAATGACAAAGTATATAAGGATAAAGAAGTATATAACAGAATATCAATGGCTAAAAACTGTCTGATGACGCCTGCCGCCTACACGTCGAACGTACAATTAACCGAAGAAGATATACAAACGTTCCGTCCTAAAATAGCAGGAATATATCAGCGGTATGTTGTGAAGGCAGGGAGTGTAGCATGTTGGAAACGCTATAAGTCAGATAACTATCAATCTGCTACTGAATAGCTAAATGAGACGATAGATATGAGGATAAAATCCGAATTGATTAAACGACAGCCCAAGCGGTAATATCGTTGAACTCCAGCGGATGAAGATAGTTATGAACGCTGGACTGCAATACTTTCATTTTCTGACTTCAAGTGCAGAGCAGAAAACCAATTGCAGCGCATCCGCAATAAGCGGTATTAGGGCGGACGTCGTATCCGACAATCTATCATGCTGGTTACTACATAACTAAATGGGAATTACCTAAGCGGGTGGTATAATTCAACCTCTGTGTCCCCGGAGGCGGACGTTGTCCTGACCCGCCAGGCTGCATCTCCGAGCGACAGCCTGAAGCAACCCACACGGCTACCGTGTTTCCCGTAATGGAATAATCCAGGTACGTGTGCGGGCGTGCCGCTTTTTCTACCGTCACCTCGCACGAAGCCGTAAAGCCGCCATCCTGTGTGGTAGCCGTGCCGGCAGCCATTGCCGTTACCTTGCCCGTAGCGTCTACCGCAGCCACAGCCGTGTTGCTGCTGTGCCAGCTTACCGTTTGGTTGGCAGCGTTGGACGGCGTAACCGTGGCAACGAGCGTTTCACTCCCGCCCGCTGTAAGAGTGGTGCTGGCTTTGTTGAGCGTTACGTCCGTTACGGGAATGGTTACCGGTGCAAAGTTCAAGGTAAATGTTGTGTTGTTGAAAAGTTGTATCCGAAGAATGATTGTCATATTATGTATGTTGGCGAAAATAG
>JAITKY010000014.1 GCA_031278135.1 Prevotellaceae bacterium
AGCATTTCATATTTGATATCTAAAAAATCTTCCCAAATTGTTCAATTTGCCTGCGATTATTCTTGTTGATTTTTGCTTTTTGTCGTAGATTATCCCCCCACAAAAAACTTATATCGACGCCGCCTCGACCAAAGACGCTTTAAATCTTACTCTTGGCATCGACCGACGTGTGGCGGTCAAAAGGGAAAAAGTAAACGAAATGAGCAGTTTCAAATTGCTTGGAAACGATATACGACAGGAATTTACGTACAGAATAACCGTCAGAAACAATCATAACAAGCCTGTTGTGAAAGACCAATATCCCAAATCAACAGAAAAACAGGTCGAAGTAAATTTGCTGAAAAGCACCACAATTCCGACTTTTAACAACGAAGATGTGGGAGTAGTTACATGGGAAGAAAAATTAAGACAGGGCGAATTAAAAACCTACAATATCTCATACAGTGTGAAATACCCGAAAAGAGCGGTACTGAATTTATCTTAAAAAATTGACATTTTACTTTCATTCGGTAAATATGATTACTTTTGCATCGACATTTTTTGGTTAAGTAATGGATAATGTAATGTATTTTATATGGTTGGTGGCGGCTTATTTGTTAGGTTCTATTTCGAGCGCCGTGTGGGTGGCAAGAACAAAACACGGAATTAATATTCGTGAACACGGAAGCGGAAACGCTGGAGCAACAAACATATTGAGAGTGTTAGGACCCAGAGCGGCTTTGTCTGTTTTTATCTTCGACTTTCTGAAAGGATTAGTTGCGGTGCAGTTTATACGGTTTACGATTCTCGACAGCCAGGTGAATCTGGAATTATATACAGGCTACGAAATTGCATTGGGGATTTGCGCCGTTCTCGGACATATTTTCCCGATTTTCGCATCGTTCAAAGGCGGAAAGGGTGTGGCAACGGTCGCCGGAACGCTTGTGGCGATATCTCCGTACCCGATGTTGCTGGCATTGACGGTTTTTCTTGCGACTTTCTTGACTACACATTATGTTTCGCTGAGTTCGATAATGGCTGCAATAACGTTTCCGGTATTTGTGATATTCCTTTTCGGAATGTTACTCATGCCCGACAAAACAAGTCTAACACTGAAATGCTTCAGTCTGATTGCTTCCACTATGATTATCATCACACATCGGAAAAACATAAAACGTCTTCGGAACAGTACGGAAAATAAAATATCGTTCAGGAAAAAAGAAAATTAATGATGAGTTATAAGTTGTGGATTATGAGTTAGGCGCTGCACTCATAACTCATAATTTTTAATATCTTTCCGATTTATTCATAGAAGGTCGGCACTAACCACTAACCACTATTATTAATATTCTTCCGATTTATTTGGGAAATTGCCGGATTTAACGTCTTTGACGTAATTATTAAATGCTTCCAGCATATTTTCGCGAAGGTTGGCATATCGTCGCAGGAAACGCGGCGAAAAGCTCTTGTTTAATCCCAGCATGTCGTGAGACACAAGCACTTGACCATCGACACCTCCGCCAGCGCCTATACCGATTACCGGAATCGAAATTTCCTGCGCTACTTTAGCGCCCAGATCTGCGGGTATCTTTTCGAGTAACAAAGCGAAACAGCCTTCATTTTCGAGAAGATGAGCGTCTTTGACAAGTTTCGCAGCTTCTTTTTCGTCTTTTGCCCTGACAGCCCATGTTCCGTATTTGTGAATCGATTGCGGCATCAGACCCAGATGTCCCATTACGGGTATTCCTGCCGACAAAATTCGTCGTATGGAATCAATAATCTCCTCTCCGCCTTCGAGTTTAAGAGCGTCGGCTGAACTTTCTTTCATTATCCGTATCGCCGACGACAGCGCTTTTTTTGAATTTCCCTGATACGAACCAAACGGCATATCGACAACTATCATAGGGTTTTGTATCCCTCTGACCACCGATTGAGCATGATAAATCATCTGATCCAGCGTCATTGGGATAGTCGTTTCGTGACCTGCTATCACGTTTGAAGCCGAATCGCCAACCAACACCATATCGATTCCTTCAACCTCGTCGATTATACTTGCCATCGTATAGTCATAGACGGTGAGCATGGTGATTTTTTCACCCTTTTGCTTCATTTCGCTGAGTTTGTGGGTCGTTATTACCCTGTTTTTTCCTGTTACCGACATTATTGAAGAAGTTTTTTAATGGTGTCTGCAATAAATTTTCCGTCGGCTTTACCGGCTAACTGCTTCGACGCTACGCCCATGACTTTGCCCATGTCTTTGATGCTTGCTGCCCCTGTCGATTCGATAATGGACTTCACTGTCGATTCGATTTCCTGCTCGCTGAGTTGTTTTGGGAGAAATTCTTCGATAATATCAGCTTCGGCGAGTTCTTTGTCGGCGAGTTCCTGTCGATTGTTGCTGATGTAGATGTTGGCGGTTTCGCGCCTCTGTTTCACTAACTTCTGCAACATTTTTATTTCGGCGGTTTCGTCGAAATCTTTGGCATTTTCCGATGTTTTTGCCAATAAGATCGCTGCTTTCACAGCCCTTAACGATTCAAGACGGATTTTGTCTTTGGCAAACATCGCCGCCTTTATTCCATCATTTATTTTCTGTTCTAACGACATGTTAATTTAGTATTTAATTAATAATAAAATATTGTTCTACAGCAGTGTTGTACTTATATAACGTTCGGTTGTATTCGGAAGAATGACAAGAATCGTTTTCTCGAAATTTTCCTCGTACTGCGATATCTGCATTGCGGCGTGTATCACCGCTCCCGACAGCATATCGATAATCATACCTTCGGTTATTGCAATTTCTTCGACTGTTTCAGCCGCATCTTCGTTTTTTATTGCAATCATCGTATCTACATGATATTCGAGTTCGTCGCAAGCCTCGCCGGGATTCAGTTCCGACTTGACCGACACTACCTGTATATCAGGATTCTGTTCTTTGAGATACAACAGCAGATTGTTTACCTGTGTCTGAAAAACCTTGTCAGTATCAGCGCTTACGACAAGAATACTCACATTTCCGCAGGCGTATTCCCAGATGTCGCCTGTTTTTTGGATTTCGGGGACTTTATCGGCAAACTGTTCGAGTGTGACGGCGCCGGCAATTTCGGTTTTCAACTGTTTTGCTTTTTCGATAGCGCCTTCGATACCTTTTTCGCCCGGTGTCAGCACGACTATTGCGTCGAGTGTCTGAATCAGGCTGATGTGTTTCCGGTTCATCGTATCCGGCACGGTCAGGACGAGTTTGTATCCTTTTCGCTGAATGATCCACGCAAGCCCGACGCCCGATTTGTAACACGGCTCAATCAAGACAGTATGACGTTTATCGATCAGTCCTTCTTTTTCGGCATATTCGATAATCGCCAGCACAACCCGGTCGAAATTAGGAATAACCGCCCGTCTCGAAAACGAATCTTTATTCATTGGATTGAATGCATCGACTTTGACCAACAAGTCGGTCTTAAGCCCGTACATTTTCATGTAACTGCTCAAACGCAGTAACGGTGTGTGTTTTGCGAGTTCTACGTCTGTAGGTTTACTGTAAAATGTTGACATCTTTTTTATCGTTTTTTTTTACTTAAAATCCCGCACAAATGTAGTAACAATTTTTGAATTTAAAATAAATGCGTAATTTTGTGACGAAAACTGTGTGTTTTTTGTTAGTTTTATAGTATGAAAACGAAGGAAGATATTGTTGCAAACTGGTTGCCGAGATACACCGGATGTTCACTCGATGACTTTGGTAAGTATGTATTACTCACTAATTTCAAAAAGTATTTGACCCTGTTTACAAAATGGAATAATGTGCCGGTTGTCGATGAAAACGCAAATATGCCATGCGCAACATTCGACGGAATAACTATGATTAATTTTGGAATGGGCAGCCCGAATGCTGCGATAGTTATGGATCTTTTATCAGCAATAGCGCCGAAAGCTGTTCTTTTTTTGGGCAAATGCGGAACGTTGAAGGATAAAAACAGTCTGGGCGATTTGATTTTGCCCATCGCAGCGATTCGTGGCGACGGAACTTCGAGAGATTATCTGCCTCCGGAAGTTCCCGCTTTACCGGCATTCAGCCTGCAACGGGCTGTGTCGTCAACTATTCGGGATATGGGACTCGACTATTGGACGGGAACGGTGTACACAACCAACCGCCGTGTATGGGAACATGACGACAGGTTCAAAGAATATCTGAAAACGATACGCTGTCTGGCAATCGACATGGAAACAGCAACGATTTTTACTGTCGGATTTGCCAACAACATAAGCACAGGCGCTCTGCTATTAACCTCCGATATGCCAATGGTTTCGACGGGTATCAAAACCGCCGAAAGCGATAGAAAAGTGACGGAAACATTTGTCGATACCCATGTCAAAATCGGCATCGAAGCGCTTACGCTTATTAAAAATGACGACCGTTCAATTAAACATTTACGATTTTAAACTTTTGATTTTAAGATATGTATATAGCAATAGCCGGAAATATTGGTAGTGGGAAAACAACTCTTGCAACGTTACTCGCTCATAATTATGGTTGGGACGTCGTGTACGACGAAGAAGAAAGAAATCCATATATCGCCGACTTCTACGAAGATATGAGACAATGGTCGTTCAATTTACAGATATACTTTTTACGACGTCGGTATAAAAATATTCTTGATATTCAGAAAAGCAGTAAACCGGTCATTCAGGACCGTACAATCTACGAAGACGCCTGTATCTTCGCCCCAAACCTGATCGGTATGGGACTGATGTCGCCAAGAGATTTTGAAACCTACAAATCGCTGTACGACTTGATGATGACTTTAGTCGCACCGCCTACTCTGTTGATATATCTGAAGGCGTCGGTTCCTACGCTCGTCAAACAAATCCAAAAACGGGGACGTGAATTCGAAAACAGTATCCGTATCGATTATCTGCAAAGTCTGAACGACAGATACAACAAATGGATCGAAAGTTACGAACATAAATTCCTGACTATAAACGTCGATTCAATCAACTTCTCGGAAAACCCCGAAGATCTTAGTATCGTAATCGATAAAGTCAACGCTCAAGTCAATGGGCTTTTCTGAAAAGACAATCAAAAAATTATGCTAATTCTATAGAAATGCGAAATAAAAAAGGTAGATTTGACAAATTACAGAGGAAAATTATGTTTAAAAACTCTAATCATACAATCGCAATATTTCTGATTGTTACATGTTTATTGTTTTCGTTTACCGAAGATAAAGACAGGTATGTAACCGTCTTCGAAAAAGTGTATTTACATTTTGACCGGCATTTTTATCTTTCGGGCGACGATATTTGGTTTAAGGCATATCTTGTTGATGCGCAAACCAATAAACTCTCGCAAAAAAGTAGCAGGATTCTTTATGCCGAATTGATTTCTCCGGAATCGAAAATATTAATGCGACGGGTTTTGTACGTCGATAGCGATGGCTGTTCGATTGGAGATTTCAAATTAAAAAAAACCGCTGTTTCGGGAAAATATCGGATTCGTGCATATACTAAATGGATGCTGAACTTTGGAGATGTCTTTGTTTTTGAAAAAGAGATCGAAGTGCAAAACATTCCTGATAAACAGGACTCAAAAAAGAAACGCAAGGAGAAGAACGACAAGTCGAACAAAACAGTAATCACTCGCGAGAATGTCGAAATAGAGTTTTTCCCCGAAAGCGGCTCTTTAATTGCGGGAATCGAAAATATCGTAGCTTTCAAAGCAAACGACTGGTCGGGTAAAGGTGTGGACGTCAGTGGCGGAGTTTTCAATGCGAACGGCGATACGGTTGCCTTGTTTTCAAGCGAGTATCTCGGAATGGGTAAATTTGTTTTCTCTCCGCAGGCAGGAGAATCATACAATGCTTTTTTCGTCACGAAAAATGTTCCGTATTCGCTTTTCGAAAAATTGCCGGAAACGTTAAACAGGGGGTTTACAATAAATGTGACGGACGATGACAGTGTTTTCATTCTCAATATACGAACAAATCCCGAAAGTTTTACTGACTTTTCGGGTAAAAAAATACTGCTTGTTTTCAGACAATCGGGAAAACCGTTGTTTGGTCATGAGATGATAATAGACGACTTTTCCATATTTTTGTCGCTTAACAAATCATTGTTGCCGGCAGGAATTACTCGTATAACTCTTTACGGTGAAGACGAAAAACCTTATTGCGAACGTTTGGTTTATATCGAAAACAGGGAAAAAATCAATGTAAGCATAACACCCGCAGGCGATACCGTTTCTAAAATTAAAATAACGGACGACAATGGAAACCCGTTACAGGCAAATCTTTCGATGTCAATTACAGACAGTATTGTTCCCGACGAAATGTTTAATATTGAATCATATATGTGGCTCGAATCCGAAGTAAAAGGGAAAATTGAACGGGCATCGGCTTATTTCAATACAACTAATGCCGAGAGATTCAAGCAAATCGACTTGCTTTTACTTACTCAGGGCTGGCGCGATTTCGTATGGAAACAGGTGGAGAACGATACTGCCATGTTTGCCGGATATGAAACTGAAAAAGGATTGAAAATAAGCGGTCATGTCAAGAAAAGTATAGGCAAAAAACCTTATCCCAATGCAAACATATCAATGTATTTCCCTCATTTCGGGACGGAAGGAGCAAAATTAACTCAAACGGATTCATTAGGTAATTATGATTTCGGTTATATGAATTTCCTCGGTTATAAATTGATTTATTTGAACTCTAAAACGAAAAAAGGCAAAAAAACGGGTGTGATTTCTATTAATCCGTTGAGCATGTCTGCCGAAGAATTTCCCCTAAAAGTATGGGAACAATATCAAACCGACAGTATATATACTTTCTTTGAAGAAAATTATAAAAGGAAAGACTATAAACTGACGGATACCATTGTTTTAGACCCCGTAACGGTCACCAATAAAAATTATAGACAACATTTAATGTCCGACAGGGAAATCACACCGAAAGACAGGCTTTGGAAATCGCTGGATTTTTATCTCAAAGGGAAGGCGCCGGGATTGATGACCGCACGACTGTCGAGTGACGAATGTACAGATATTAAAATTACTTTTCTCGATTTGGAAGGGAAAAAACTTAAAACAATACCGCCTCATATATCAAAAATATCAATGAAGGAAGTCGATAGAGTGATAATATACAGAGAGGATGCATTTTGTCATTTCGACGGAAAAGTTTTAGATAAAGCAATATATACAATAGTCGTTTATTCTATACATAATGGATTTACGTCTCAGAATTATCCCTCGTCGCAGTTTACTCAGGATTGGTCGGAAGGCGCTGCTGTCTCAACTGTTATTAATGAAGATGGATATTATGAAGAAAATATAGTCCCTCACGCTGGTTACAATTCCGCTCTTCCGATAGGAACAGGAGATTCTAAAGCATTTTATATCACAACTGTCGGCAACGTCGATTACAGTTCTATATCTCCGATAGTCGGTGGATTTTATGAAGAACGAAAATTTTATGCGCCTAAATTTGATTCAAATATCGACGCCAAAGACTATTTCGGTACATATTTTTGGCAGGCTGATATTCGTACGGATATAAACGGCGAATGTACTGTGAATTATAATCCCCAAAAACAGCCTTCCGGAAAAATCCGTATCGAAGGATTTACAAACAAAGAAATGCCGTTTGCTGT
>JAITKY010000018.1 GCA_031278135.1 Prevotellaceae bacterium
TCCTACTTACCGAGATTCTGTGAAAAACACGACATAGCCAAAATACTCATTACTAATATTTTTAAGACTGTTTTCAATACTGTCATTTATTTCACATTTTTCATTTCACTATATTTAGTGGATATTTCAGGTTTTCGTACCGTATCAGTCTGCCTTTTACCTTACCCACGATAATCGGGGATTCCACTTCGAGGGGGACATGATTTTTATCGTCGGATATCCATAGAATGATTTTTTCGTCGCCTTTGAAAACCGAGCCTGCAATCACTTCGACAGCGAATTTCAAACAGTTGACTTTGTCTTTCAATGCTTTAATTTTCTTTTGTTCTTTTCCCAAATAACGACATTTGATATTGTAGATATCGTCGTCGAGCACAATCGACAGAGTGTAAATTTTGTCGGGATAAGCGTCGCTGAAATCGAGATTCCGGAGATAGTAGAAATACGTAATCACGTCCAGAGTACAGTCTTTTATTGGCAGTTCGAGATTTCTGATGCCCTGACGTTTTTCGATGGAGGCGCTTATTTTGTTCGTTTCCCAATCGAAATTATACGTATTTTTGATGAAATAACCACCTTCGTTGATGTCCCTGTGGAAATATATCGAACGGATTTTGGGAACGGTAAATTTAGCTTCGTAAAAATCCCTGACCTTAAAGAATTTGTCGTAGAATTTGTATGTTTTGGCGACGGCAGTAATATGAAATTCAGCCGGATAGACCTTTGTTTTATCGACGGTTAACGACATTTCGCCGACGTCGGCAAATATTGGCCACCACGTATACGAAGCGGCATATACCAGATTTTCGCGATTGTTGAACGCCAAGTCCGATTCATTAACGGTTGTATTGCAAAAATCTTGTGCTACGACCGTCGAAAAAAGCGATAACAACAAAAAAACAACAAAAAACAAAATACCCAATCCCCTTCTACAAGGTTCCAATACATTTGATTTACCGAAATTTAGCAAATATATCATATTAACATTACATTAAAAAAATCGGCTGTAAAAGTAATCAATATTTCGAATTTTTATTCTTTATTGCATAATCGATGATTCGGGAATAATCGCCGTCGATTTCGTCAAGCAAATTACTCGGAATATTCTGTGCGTTGGAATTTCCTGTATCGGGAAATATCAAAATATTGGGAGCGAAACGTTTGTTGACTTCGGTCATATATTGTTCGGGAACAAACGCAACTATCGGACGATACAACTCATAAAACAACATGTTAGCCCAATATGCGACATAAGGACCTGCGCCCGGCATCTGGTCTTTTATGTTGTTTATCATTTGCACAACGACATTATGATAATACTCATTACCTTCGAGATACGTCAAATATGTCAATGCTTTTGTCATTACGGAGTTTGACGAAGGATACGCCTTGTCGATAAAATCCATCATTCGCGGAATGATCGAAGGCAGCGAATCGCCAGTGAAAAAAAACATACCTGTCTTTTCGTCGTAGAAATGCTTAAAAGTATAATTGACAAGACCTTTGACTGTTGCGAGATATTTTACGTCGCCCGTAATTATATACAGTCTGATGAACGCAGTTATCGTGAATGCATAATCGTCCAAAAATGCGGGCGTTCGGTTTTCGAACACTCTGAACATGCTGTAATCATCCTGTATATAGTCTTTAGTCAGAGCGTTGGCAAGCCCGATAGCCTGTTCGAGAAGATAATTTTCGCCAAACGAACAGTACGCTTCGCACAGAGCGCTAAGAAAAAGCGAATTCCATCCGGATATTATCTTCGAATCAATATTCGGACGCTCGCGCTGTTCCCTGATTGTCAGCATAACGTTTTTCAACTGTTTCAGTTTGGCTTTACATTCATCCAACGATAAACCGTATTTCTGCGCCAAAACTTCTTCGTCCATATTTATAGACAGCACGCTTTGCCTTTTAACTTCTTTCAACCCGAAATAGTCCGATATAAATTCGTAATCATCGCCAAGAAATTTTTGCACTTCCGACAACTGCCAAGTGTAATATTTTCCTTCGATATTTCCGATTTCGGCATCTACCGAAGAGTGATACAGATTATTTCGCGACAGTCTTAGTTTCATGAAATGCACGGTTTCCTCAACTACTTCTTTATACAGGGGATTCGGATTGTTCCGATAAGCAAAACTGTATGCCGACACCAGCATTGCATTGTCGTACAGCATTTTTTCGAAATGTGGCTTTTTCCATGCCAGATCGTCGGTGTAACGGAAAAAACCGCCACGCAACTGGTCGTAAATTCCTCCACGTGCGATGTTGGTCAATGTCTTTTCGACATACGAAATCAACATCGGGTCGTCGAAGTAATATCCCGAACTAAGCATGAAAATCAACGACATGGGTAATGGAAATTTAGGAGCTCCCAAAGTTCCGCCGTTATTATTATCGAATTTCCGTCGCCATGGTTCCACTATCAGTTTGACGTCTTTAACAGATATTTTTTCGATTGGACGTTTTTCGACTATATTGGTGTTTTTCAGTATCTCCATCAATTCGTCGCCGACTTCCTCCAATTTGTCGCGGTCGTTCATGTACGTCTGTTGCAATCCCAATATCATCTCAAGAAACTGATCGGGCGGGAAATATGTGCCTCCATACACCGGTGATCCGTCGGGCAACAGAAAACACGAAACAGGCCATCCACTCGAATTGGTGATTATTTCGACTGCATTCATATAAAACAAATCAACGTCGGGACGTTCTTCTCTGTCCACTTTGACACTGATGTAATAACGGTTAAGTGTCTGTGCTATTGCTTCATTGTCGAAACAATTGCGCGACAGTTCGTGACACCAGTGACATGCCGAAAAACCTATACTGACAAAAATCAGTTTATCTTCCCGTTTGGCTACTTCGAATGCTTCTGCGCCCCACGGATACCAGTTGATTTTCTGATGAGAATGATTTCTTAAATATATACTTGTCTCTTTTATTAACCTGTTTTGCGCCATAAAATATCAACCCTGTTTTAAATACTGTATTTTTTTCAATTTTAGAAAACTGAAAGAATATTCGAAATCCTTTCCTCTCTCAAAATCGATTCTTTCGACTTCATCCCATTCGCTTTTCGAAATTTCGGGGAAAAACGTATCTGCGTCGTACCTGTTGTGCACCACCGTCAAATATATCGTATCCGCTACGCCGACAGCTTCCCGATATATCGAAGCGCCTCCTATAATAAACTGATTTTCATCTATATCAGACGCAACCGCTATTGCATCGTCCAACGATGCAACAACACGGCATCCTGCAGCAGTAAACCGCGGATTACGGCTTATAATTATATTTGTCCTGCCGGGCAACGCTCGTCCTATCGATTCGAAGGTTTTACGCCCCATTATCACCGGATGCCCGTTCGTTATTATCTTAAAATATTTTAAATCTTCCGTAATATGCCAAAGAAGTTTATTGTCTTTTCCAATGGCATTATTTTCATCAACAGCAACAATAATGGCAAGCATTTTAACAATTTATACATAAATACATCGAACACATCAAGCGACAAAAATACAAAAAAATCGAATATTGATATAACATAGTTGAAAAATTTTTTACATCAAAGCGAATAACAAGTTATTCGATAAGTCATATCTCTCGAATTATATCCGTCTAAACACGATAATGAACGAATTAAAACGTGTTTTTTTTGTATATTGTTCAATGAACGATGAACCCCCTTGCCTCTACTGTATATGTCGCCTCCTCATCTGAACTACTTCGCAGTTCAACCCCTTACAGGCCCGTAAGGGATTGACAAAGAGGGTTGGCCTTGTCCCCCGGTCTAACGATAATACAATTGATATAACAGTTTTTGGATAAACATTATTTATTTTACGTCCCTAAAATAAGTCGATTAACGACTGGCGCCAGCCGTTAATCGTTAATAGTTCATTGTCCATAATTCATCGTTCATTGTCAAAATCTGCGTTATTTTCGCGAAAAATCGATTAACATTTTTTAACACTAAACCAATAAAAAAAGTTAAAATATGTTATTTTTTGAACATCTTTGTTAAATTATATTAATATATTAGCGTATATGGCGGAGATGGCGGATATTAGATGTACCTTTGCCCCAGTTTAATTAAAAGAAACGATTGGATAAAGTTTGAATAATATAGTTAGATTTGTAAACATAGCGGAAACTGAAAGATGCAAAAAACATACAGCGAGAGAGGGGATAAACTGTAAGTTTTTTGCATTAAACGCTGTATCCGACCATACATATTAGAGAAAGAATCAACGAGTTACGTTGGAGATATACTCGGAAAAAACCAAAATACAAACAAAATATACCAAAATATACCAAAATATACTTCGTTTTCCAATAGATAGAAAACAGATTATCGGTATTTCATATACTTTGTTTTTTGTTGAAAGACGGAATGTCGGCGTTTTATATATTCCCCAAAAACACGCATTTAATTAAAAAAATAATAATTCAATGTCTGACAAAATTAAATTTTCAAAATTATGGCTAAAGCAAAAAGGTAATGTAGTAACCCACGGATTACGTGGAAAAGTTGGTGATTTATTAGTATTTCGCCAAAAAAACGGTGAGACTGTAGTGTCAAAAATACTGGAACCCCCGAACAAGATGTCCAAAAGACAGATAAAACATCAAAACGCTTTCAGAGAGCGACAAATTTATGGAAAATCGATCGTCACAGACCCTCAATTGAAAGAGTTGTACGAGGCGGAAGCAAAGAAAAAGAAGGGCGTAACTGCATATAATATCGCAGTTGCAGACTATTTTAATGCTCCGGATATCGAAGATGTTGATTTAAAGGAATACGCCGGAGCAGCAGGAGATGATAATGCCAATATAACTGTGAACAGGGAATCCATTAACCGTGCTACAGGCGGCGGTATAGTTTTGGGCGCGTCCACTTCGCTTATATTATCTAACCTTATTATCTCCAACAATAAAACACCCTTTTATGGTGGAGGCATATATTGTAAAGGTGGTTCGCCCGTCGTAAGTAATATTCAAGTCACCGGTAATACGGCAACAGACGGCGGGGGCGTCTATTTCAAAGGAGATATACGACGGGTTTGACGGAGAACCGACGAAAGGATGATGCCTTCCTACTTTCGAGCCTTCGCGCTTTCGCTCCTTTGCGACTTTTTATTACCTTGTTGTTATACTTTTTAATTTATTGAATCATTGGATTATATAGCAGGAAAA
>JAITKY010000128.1 GCA_031278135.1 Prevotellaceae bacterium
TCGTGGGATCGATACGATGACTGGACGGACGACCGTATATGGTCGGAAGACTGATATGTACTTCCCGACGAATGGTAATCTTGATATTTACAACGAAATGTATAGATAAATTATTAATATTCCCTATGTTTCTATTGATCAGTTTGACGCAGTCAATTATCTGTAATGGAAAATATTTTGATTATAGGGAATTTTGTTATACACCACATATGTATTTTACAATAGTACATATGTACTTTATCTAAAAGTGGAACAGAGATAAACCCATTGGATTCTTTTAGACCTGTGGTCTTTAAAATCTTGCCCCCTCGTAGTAGATGGATTGTCCGGATCAGCCTGCCAAATGTAACAAAGGCACCCGTAAAAGTCCATGCGTTATTGTTATTTTTACATCTGTTATTCTGAAGCAGAGCCTTTTAAGCTGGAATTGTTCGCACTATATTGCGTATTTATTGCAGTCTGAACACGTAAGTGATTGTACCTACTTGAGATATAGGTGCATCTTTTTTAACGTTAAATTTTGCTTTGAAAGCGGCTTCTTCGGCTGCTTTCCAAAGTTTTGCATCCTGAACTGTTGAGCCTTTTCCGACAGCCGTAGCCTTGGTAACTTTACCATCCTGATTAACGGCAACTTCAACGACTACTATACCTTGATTTTGACTGTTATATGCAGGCAATGGAAATCCTCCCACAACCGAACGTCCATTCAAATTATGCGTTACCGACTGTCGATGATCGGGACCGATAGGCGTGTTGGCTGTACGTGTCGCTTCATCTTCGCGACCGACGCCGGTAAAAAGACTTTTCTCATCGACAAGATTTGGATTATCAGCCTCTTCCTCGCCTTGCGTTTTAGTTTGAAACAGAGCACGATTGTCGATTTTCGGTTTGGGTGCTTCGACCGGAACATCGCCCTGATCACTAATTTCCGAAGGTTTTGCTTCGGGTTGTGGAGCGGGTTTTGTACTTTCGTTATGCGCTGCGACTGGAGCTGATTCCGGCGCTGTATTTCCGGGAGCATTTACAATCGGAGTATCCGGAACAGGTCGCTGTTGTGTATTTCTGCGCGGCACTCCTCGAGAACGAAGTTGTTCAAACTCAATCTCTATCTCGATACCTTGCATCGGAGATGGCGGATACGTTCTGTCGAACCCAAGCTTATATAGCGAAAAAAACGCTATAGAATGGAAAAACAGAACAAAAATAAAGGCTATCCATTTTCTTTTAGAAGCGTATTCGTCCTCCTGTTTATCAATATTTATCTTTGCCAAAGCCATATTAATTAAATTCTTAAATCGTAAATCTTTATTACCGCTCCCGCTCTGTTGGAACAGTCGCCCGATAACCATTTCTTGCAGCAATGCTCATAATCCGTACAAGTTGTTCGACAGGAATAGTTTTATCCATATATATGGAAAAAATCTGATCCTCTTTTTTATACGGTGCCAATTCCAACTGCAAATTATGTTCGATTTCGTCAAATTCCACACGTTTTGTTTTAAAATAAAACTCATACTTATTTTCTCCCAAATGCTTTACTGACACCGATACTCTGGGTTTGTCGGGTGTTTGGCTGTTACTTTTCGGCAACAGCAGTCGCAAAGCGTTGGGATTGATAAGCGTAGATGTTACTAAAAAGAATATCAGCAACAAAAACACTATATCGGTCATCGATGCCATGCTGAAACCGGCAGCAACTTTCGAATTTCTTTTTATTGACATAATCCGTTCATTTTTAATTACGCCGGTTCATTGAGCAAGTCCATGAACTCGATTGTGTTTGACTCCATTTTGTAAACAATCCGTTCGATACGGGCGACTAAATAGTTGTATCCGAAATATGCGAGGATACCGACTATAAGCCCGCCGACAGTAGTAACCATTGCGACGTAGATACCACCTGAAAGCAGTGATACATCGATGTTGTTACCGGCTTCGGACATGTTGTAAAATGCCTCTATCATACCTGCAACCGTTCCCAAAAATCCAATCATTGGAGCGCCGCCCGACACTGTCGCCAACATCGGCAACCCGCGTTCGAGCCTTGCAACTTCGAGATTTCCCATGTTTTCGACGGCTGTCTGCACATCGCTGAGTGGACGACCGATTCGTTCAAGCCCTTTTTCAATAAGGCGTGCAATAGGACTTTCCGTCATACGACAAAGATCTATCGCATAATTAATTTGCCCGCTATGGACATACTGTTTTATTTGTTCCATAAAGCGATTGTCGGTTTGTGAGGCTTTCAATATTGCCAGCAGTCTTTCGACAAATATCCACACTGCGACGAACGAAAGTCCCAATAAAACCCACATTAACCATCCTCCTGCAAGAAACAGTTCTAAAAAACTGATTCCCATTTCAGTTCCATTTTTTATGCCATCCAAAGCAAGGCTGTCCACCGGTCCTAAATCTTGTATCATATCCAAATTTTACTTAAAATTTTTGTGCAAAGTTATTATTTTTTTTATTACTTTTGCATAATTTTTGTGATTTTTATTATTTTATGAGATTAAAATTACTGTTTTTGCTGCATTTTTTCTGTTTATATAGCCATTTAACTGCCCAAATATCAGCAGATAAGAAATTATATGACTATGTTAATACAATTATTAATGATAAACATTTGAAAGGCGCTTTTTTTAGTGTAAAATTAGTCAATTTTGAGACCGGAAAAACGATTTTTGAGCATAATCCGGAGTTAAAAATGGTTCCGGCGTCGATTCAAAAGGCAATAACTACCGGAATCGGATTCGTCAATCTTGGTGAAAACTATACTTTCAAAACACCGGTCTATTACAACGGAACAATCGGCGCCGATTCAGTTTTGAACGGAAACTTGTATGTCGTTGGCGGCGGCGATCCTTCGCTTTGTTCAAAAAATTTCCCGGAAGCCTCGCCCGAAACTGTTTTAAACAAAATAACTTACGGACTGAAAAACGCCGGAATATACGTAATCAACGGCAAAATAATCATAGACAATTCGTATTTCGACGGAAATCATTCTACTTCCGAAACTGTTCACTCCTCGTGGGAATGGGAAGACATCGGAAGTTACTATGGGACAGGCATTCACGGGTTGAACTTTTGCGAAAACGCTTTTACAGTAAAAATTTCGTGTAAAGACCCCGCCGGAATGGTTATCAGTCCCGAATATCCTTATGCCGAAACTGTTATGGCGGATATTGTGTCCGACATCACGATTATTCATCAAGATTCGTTGCCTAATGTCATGCCATTTTCGTCGCCGTATGCTAACAAATACGTTATCAGTGGCGAAATGCCTGCCGGAAAAGAAACAGCGCTTGATTGCGCATTACAGAATCCTGCTGTAGCATTCGAATTTTGGTTGAGAGAGTACTTAAAATACGCCGGTATTACGGTGAATGATAACAGTATAGATTCTGTTTTCGATAATAAAAAATGTCTGTTGATGGAGATAGAATCGCCTCCGTACCGAAAACTTGCCTGTTTCACTAATTATGTAAGTCACAACCTTTTTGCCGATGCTGTATTCAAAAACATTTCGAAAATAACAACCGGCAAAACTTCATTTTCGAAAAGTTCGGCAAATATGGATAACTTGCTGAAATCTCTCAAACTCAATACGCAGGATATCTGTATTGTCGATGGTAGCGGTTTGTCGAGACACAATTTGATTACTGCCAGGTTTATGTGCGAATATCTGAGCGCTATCAAACTGTATATGCCTGATTTTCACCTTTTGTTGCCGTCGCCGGGAGCAGAGAAAAGTACGTTACGGTATTTTATGTCGAGTTACGCCAGCAAAAATAACAAAGACAGGATTTTTCTCAAAAGCGGTTCAATGACGGGCGTACTCAATTATGCCGGATATATTGTCAATAAAAACGGTGAAACTATGTGCGTTACGATAATGACAAACAATTTTACCTGCAAAACAAAAGACATCAGACCTAAAATCGAACAACTTGTTTATATGATTTCGGAATTGAATTGAGGAATGCGAATTTTTAAATCGGCGTAACTAAATAAATAATAAATAAGATATAACAGTTTCAAGCAACACCAAGCAACATTGACAAATAGTTATAATGCAAAAATTTTATCACACTATGTTCTCTAAAACGTATTTTTTCTATTTGATTCTTGCATTCGAAGCAAAATATTGGCAAATTGAAAGAACTTTTTTTGTAATTAACTAATAAAGAATTCGTACAAACGGAAAGCCCTGAAAGTAAGAGACGTTCTGGCGTGTGTAAGATGCGTTCCGACGTGTGTAAGATGCGTTCTGGCGTGTGTCAGATGCATTCCGACGTGTGTAAGATGCATTCCGACGTGTGTAAGATGCGTTCCGGCGTGTGTAAGATGCGTTCCGGCGTGTGTAAGATGCGTTCCGGCGTGTGTAAGATGCGTTCCGGCGTGTGTAAGATGCGTTCCGGCGTGTGTAAGATGCGTTCCGGC
>JAITKY010000047.1 GCA_031278135.1 Prevotellaceae bacterium
TGCAAGGAGCTAAAGATTTTGCTGTAATTCGTTCTATCATTGATACTACTATCAAAAATTCGCAAAACGTTTGTGAGGCTCTTTGGCTTATTCCGAAAGTCAGGGCTGAATAGTTACAAAGATAAAAACAGTTTATTTGCCATGAAAAGCGATTTGAATCATTTCAATCACCGGAATGTACCTTTGAAATATTTACAAATCCCGACAGACGAGGATGGAGTGCAGGATAAATATTTCGCAATCATTAATAAAGAAGGGAATATTGAAAACGTTTTCTTCTCCAAAACCTGACATTTTGTCACTAAAAGACCCAAACGAAGCTCTCGGAAAACCAAGTCTCCAAAACCTGATATTTTTGGAATGCCTTTTTATTATGACCTCGCTCGATTTGCAAAAAAAGACTTATCTTTGCGCCAAAAAAAATTCCGTGGTAGAATGAGAAATAAATTGAAAATTGGAATTACTGGAGGAACCGGATACACGGCAGGAGAACTCCTTAGAATATTGATAAACCATCCTTATGCAGATGTGGAATTTGTGTATAGCGTTTCGAATCCTGGGATGGCGGTCGGTTCGGTGCACACTGATTTACTTGGTGATACTGATTTGTGTTTTACAAACGAACTTAAACCGGTCGATGTACTTTTCTTATGTCTCGGACATGGAATTTCGAAGGAATTTTTATCAAACAACCATTTCGACGAACATGCGAAAGTCATTGATTTAGGGAGCGATTTCCGTATCAATACCGTATTTGATGCCGGTGCAAAAAGCAGAAATTTTGTGTACGGATTGCCGGAGATAAATAAACAACAGATCATTGAAGCCCAAAGCATTGCAAATCCCGGATGCTTTGCGACAGCTATACAGTTGGCTTTGATTCCGCTGGCTTCGGCAAACTTGTTGAACAACGAAGTGCATATCAACGCAATCACGGGCTCGACAGGAGCAGGGCGATCGTTGAGCGAAACTTCACATTTCAGTTATCGTGAGAATAATATTTCTGTATATAAGCCTTTTACGCATCAACATCTGAAAGAAATAAACAAAACACTGAAACAGATACAGGGAAATATTCCCAAATTGAATTTTATCCCTTTGAGAGGAAATTTCACACGCGGCATTTTTGCGTCTTTATATACCGATTGTGATGAAAATGAATGCGATATTGTGGAGTTGTACAAAGGTTTTTATGCTACTCATCCTTTTACTCACGTGGTGAACAAACCGTTGAGTTTGAAGGATGTTGTAAATACGAACAAATGCCTGCTGAACATCAGTAAACACGGCAATAAAATTTTGATTACAAGTATAATAGACAATCTGCTCAAAGGCGCTTCGGGGCAAGCCGTACAAAATATGAACCTTATGTACGGACTTAAAGAAGATTGCGGTTTACGACTGAAATCGTCGGGTTTTTAATTGATTTATAACGAAATAAAATATCAATAAACATGAATAATAAAGTATTATTAGCATTCAGTGGAGGTTTGGACACATCTTTTTGCGTCCAGTATTTGAAAAATGAAAAAAATCTTGAAGTGCATACCGCTCTGGTAAATACCGGCGGTTTCAACCGGGACGAGTTGAAAGTGATTGAAAAAAAAGCGCTTGATTTGGGTGTCGTTTCCCACATCAACATCGACAAGGTTAAGGAATTTTACGAAAAAGGCATCAAATACATGATTTTCGGAAATTCGTTACGACACAACACTTATCCTCTGTCGGTCAGTTCCGAACGGGTTTTTCAAGCTTTGGCCATTGTCGATCGGGCAAGGGAAATCGGGGCTGCGTATGTCGCTCACGGAAGCACCGGCGCCGGTAACGATCAGGTACGTTTCGATTTAGTGTTTCAGGTCATTGCGCCCGAAATCGAAATCATTACTCCTGTCCGCGACCTCCGGTTGTCGCGACAGGAAGAGATTGATTATCTGGCAAAACACGGTTACAGTTATAACTGGGAAAAAGCCAAATATTCTATCAATCAGGGCTTGTGGGGAACGAGCGTTGGCGGCGTCGAAACATTATCGTCCGATGGTGTCCTGCCGGACGAAGCTTATCCTGTTCAAGCAGTTAAGCAGGGTAAGCAAAAAATAAGCATCGAATTTGAAAATGGCGAACCGGCAGGTATCGACGGAAATAAAATGTCACCGGAACTTGTTATCAGAGAGATAGAAAACATTGCTGCTCCATTTGGAATTGGTCGTGATATACATATCGGCGACACGATTATCGGTATCAAAGGTCGTGTAGGATTCGAAGCGGCTGCTGCTCTGATCATTATAAACGCTCATAGGTTACTCGAAAAACATGTCCTGACAAAATGGCAGCAATATTGGAAAGACCAAATGGGCAACTGGTACGGGATGATGATGCACGAAGCGCAATATTTAGAGCCTGTCATGCGTGATATCGAGGCGTTTCTGCAATCGTCGCAGAAATATGTAACCGGCTCTGTCGATGTGATTTTGCAACCATATCATTTCAATGTTACGGGTTGCAGAACAGAACATGACCTTATGTCGTCGAAATTCGGCGAATACGGTGAAATCAACAAATCATTTACAGGAGAGGACGTTAAAGGATTCACCAAAATATTGTCGAATCAAATGAAGATCTATTATACTGTAAATTCCAATAAAGAAAATTAACAGGATTATATGAACAGGGATTGGCTGACAGTCGGGGTAAATTTTGTTGTATTGCTTTTGTTGCAGGTTTTTATCTGCAACAGCATCTATCTCGGCATTTACCTTAATATTCAGATATATTTGATGTTTATTTTGTTTATTCCCGTTAGTCTGTCGGGTTTGTCGGTGTTGCTTTTATCCGCTCTGATGGGGTTTTGCATCGATCTGCTGTCGGGCGACCTCGGATTGCACTTAGCAGCATGTACGGCAACAGGCTATGTGCGTCCATATTTGCTTAAAAGCATTTCGACCAGCGATCAAATCGAAATTCCGCCAATCAACAGAACTCATTTCGGACAATACTTTGTCTATACGGGAATACTTATTTTCCTGCATCACTTGTTGCTGTTCACTCTGGAAACATTCGACCTGAAAGAAATACTGTTCATTATAACAAGAACGCTGATAAGCGCCGCCGCCAATGTCATCCTGATTGGCATTGTAAGAGCGCTGATAAGACGGTGATATTATTAAAAAGTAAAACAATATGAGAAAATTGCTTGGATATATATGTTTGTGCATGTTTTTAGGCATCGGTTACACTTCGTATGCTCAGTTCGTTTTTGAAGAAAGTTGCATGAACAGTTCGGGAATTTTCGTCCCAAACGGACACGCATATTACACCGCTGCAAGAGGAATCGATTCTCCGGGAAACGGATGGCTGAGATTGACAGACGACACTGGCGACCAGTTAGGATATGTCCTTGCAGAAGGCAGTTATTCCTCAAAATTAGGATTAACGGTAGAATTTGATTTTGTTGTATGGACATCCACCTCTTCCACGCCTGCCGATGGATTTAGTGTTTTCTTGTTCGACGGTTCTGTGAGCGACAGCGATTTCAGACCTGGAGGCAAAGGCGGCGCTCTCGGATATCTGCCTCGCGACCCGGAAAGCGGACAATCAAACAGTTATATCGGAATAGGTATTGACGAGTTTGGTAATTATACAAACTATGTCAATAACGGATTTCATCCTAATGCCATAACTGTGTGTGGACCATCGAACGAAGATTATACTTTTTTAGCTTCTACTTTCTCAAATTTTGAGAACGCGAAAGATGCTGCTTTGATTAATACAAGTATTTCATTTTCCGAGCTTTCTCATTCCCGTCCTTCCGAAAATCAATATTTCCGGAAAGTAAAAATTGAACTTATTCCCAGCGGTTTCGGAAGTATGACTGCCAATGTTTATTTGAAAATTGATATTACCGGCGCTTTCCTGCATGTGCTTGGACCTGTGAATATAACAAGCCCTGTTCCTGATTTTTTAAGAATAGGATTCGCAGGAGTCACAGGAGGGTCGACCGCTGTTCACGAAGTTCGGAACGTTGTCATCAGAACATCGGGAGATCTTCTGGCATTCAAATCGTTTGACGAATGTATCAAAAGCGAAACAACTCCAGTAAACATTTTTTCCAATATCTATAATGGCAGTCCGCAATCAATAAACAATCTTGAAATACTCGACACTCTTCCTGATAATTTCATTGTTACAGATGTGAATATCACAGGCGGATCATGGACATTTTCCCCGCCTTCGCTCACAGGAACGCTTGTGAACGACGGACGCAGGGCATACAAATACTTTGTAAATGTCACCGATAATACAAATGCAAAAATCACATGGACAGGATATTTCAACAGTTTGACAAAAGAAAAACCTGTTGTGAGCAGCGTGTATATTGTCCCTATTGAGGGAGATTTTCTGATTGACGACAATTATGCTTCGGATACTGTGTATTTTACTCCATTTCCGGTGATAAATAATATTGAAGTTTGCCGCTTCGCAACAATTGATATGCCTTTGATAGAACCGGTTAAAGATCATATTGTCCAATGGTTTGATTCGAACATGACAGCGTTGTCGAACATGCCTTCTCCAAATTCCGCAAATGCCGGAAAACAGATATATTATGTCGAATATTCGAGCAACATTGCCAAATGTGACAGCGATAAAGCGCAACTGGAAATAACTGTCAATCCTGTTCCCGAATATGATTTTGAGATTGTTCAGAGTGGTCTGTGTTACGGAGATACTTCCATGATTATTTTTAAACATCTGACATCTGACAATATCTACGAAATTTATCAGGATTCGCTGATGACCGAAAAAATTGTTTCTATCACAGGCATTAACGAATATTCGCAAAAGATGAAACAGTTGCATGATACTCAAAATTATTATCTTCAGATAACTAACACCCATTTGTGCATCGCAAAAGATGTACCTAAAATAACATTTGATCCCGTAACAATATCAATATTAACGGATAAGATTCCCGATTTTAAAGAAAAAACCGAATATAACTGCCAACTCGAAACTAACGCCGAATCTCCGTATTTCACCATTATATCGGGAAATTTGCCTCCCGGAACCGAAATATATAATTCGGGACTCATAACGGGGACAGCAGAAACAGGCGCTTACAAGTATTCCGATGTTACAGTGAAGGTAACCGATATAAACGGATGTTCGACAAGTAAAAATTATTCATATAACGTTGATATTTTTATTCCTAAAGCTTTCACTCCAAACGGCGACGGTATTAATGACATCTTTCTGAAAGGTTTCAAAATACATATAACTGATCGTTTGGGCATAACAATCTTCGACGGAGACGACGGTTGGGACGGTATGTACAACGGAAAAATTGCCGGCGAAAATATTTACTTCTATAAAGCATATATATTGAACAACAAAATTATTACAGGATATATAGGATTGATAAACAGATGACTTCCGGTCTTTAATGAATGAATACAGTTGTGAAAAAATTTCCACGAGTATACAATTGCCCGTGATTGTTGCCGTTTTGTTAATAAAATCCGGAGAGGAACATAATCTTGGATTTTCGCCATTTGTGTGCTGAATAGTCTGAGATGCGGCTTCACCCAGAATATCGCTAACGTCTTTCCATTTCCGGTCGCCAACAAATGCCGTCTGCCAGATTGAGGCAATGGTTGATACTTGTCACTTCATATTTGATGAATTATTTTAGGTATTGTTTGCATTTTATTATGATTCATTGTCTTCGTATCAGAGTGATATATCCTTTTTTTCTACCTTGCGTCATTAGTTTTTCGTCTTCGTAATAGATCAGATAGAAATAAGTATCGGGAGGAGCAGGTGTTCCGTCGAAACGAGTACCGTCCCAGCCGTCGTTGCCTTCGAAAATTTTCAAGCCCAGACGGTCGAAAATCACTAACCGGCGTCCTTTCATGAATATATCGTTTTTACCGTCGCCGTTTGGAGAGAACGCCTGTGGAATGAAGATGTTGCTTTCGAGGACATAGTTCTGCTCGGCGTAACACCCGTTGACATCAACCACTTTAACGCGTAACGGAGACGGTTCGAGCAATCCATTCACCGGAGGCGTACCGGTAATCAGTCCACTGATGCTAAGACTAAATCCAAACGGTAACATGTCGATAGTTGAATACTCGTAAGGCGCTACAGCGTTGCTTTCGAGTTGTACACTGTAAGGTTTTCCTCTTTGATACGGAGGGATTTCGTCCGGCAAAAGATACATGTAGTTGATCACTTCCGTTCGTGTTTTTGTTCTACTGTCGGACGCACAGTTGTTTGCGTTCAATGTTTCTACAAAAAAATCTTCCGATTCATAAACAGAGTTTGGAAGGACGATGTTGATACTGTCGCCGTTGCCGGATTTCGAGGCTAAAAACGTTCCCGATCCGGAATAAACGCTGTAACTGTATTCCTGTTTTGTTTCGGGAATATTTATCACCGGATGCTGTCCTGGACAAATGGGCGGAGAATTTGCCGCTACTGTGTCGGGCAAAGCCTCGATAACAATCTGTATTTGCAGCGTGTCGCTTTCGCAATGCAGGATATTGTGTTTTTGCGATACATTATAATATAAAGTATCGAGTTTGTCGGTTGGCGGAATCGGCGCCGAAGTCACGGGATTGCCGTCAAGTTCGTACCATTGAATATCATATTCCGAACTGGGGATTGCACGGAGCGAAGTAGCGGTGGCATTAAGACAGTATAAAGTGTCGAAAACCTGTGGTGTATCGGGTGTTATTACGTGTACAGGGACAATAGCCCGGTCTTTCGACGTACATTTGTGCTGATTTTGGATTTCGACGTACAGGGTATCACGTTGAGACAGGATATAATCCGGCGAATGCAGTTCTAACGGCGTTCCACCGGAGACTTTGGTGTCGAGAGTATCGTTGTTTTTGTTGAACAGCGTGTAAGTGTAGAGATCGTATGTATTTTCGACAATCACAACCGGCGCTGTACGGCGGCATATGTCGGGAGCCGAAGCTTTAATTAGAAGAATGTCGGGTAAATCCTGTATGGTAACTGTTAATTCCGCTTTGTCGCCGACGCAACCAAGCAATATGTCCACCTGTGCAACCCAGTACGAAAATTTTCCGGCGACGTCTGTTGGCGGAAAAGGAGCCGATAACAAAGGCGTAACTGCATCGGTATCGTACCATTGCAGACGGTTTCCCTCAGTGGAATCGGCTTTCAACGGAACGACTTCCGTTTCGTTGAGACAGTACAGTGTATCGTGAACAACCGGCAAAGCAGGATGTGTTACGTTTATGGGAACACCCAAACGTTCGGTGGAGACGCAGCGATGATCGGTTTCTACTTCGACATAGAGGAATCCGGAAGTTGCCATACTTTCGGAACTTTGTATCTCTAAAGGAGTGTCCGACCGGGCTGTATCGATGCCTGTCCGATCGCCCGACTGGTTGAATATCCTGTAAACATAATCGGGATATATGTACGTCTCGGGAATAATGACAACCGGAAGGCTGTCCTTGCAAATATCGTCGGCATAAGCGTAAACGACCATGTCGGGGAAATCCTGAATGATAACTCTTACTGTTGATTTTTCGCCTTCGCATCCGTATATCGAATTAACCTGACTGACAAAATAATCGAGAGTATCGGGCTTATCTGTTGGCGGCACGGGCGGCGTTTCAACGTAAATGATGTCGGTATCATACCATTTGAGATAATTTCCTGCTTTGGGAGTGGCAGTCAGAGGAACGGCGACGTCGTCTTTACAGTAATATATTGTGGTATCCGGCAACGGGTCGGGACATATCACATTGACTTTTACGGTTTGTGTTATGTCGCTCGAACATCCTTCGGGACGAACGGTGATTGAGTATTCGTCGCCGTCCATTTCCAGCGTTGCATCGGGTATCGAAGGGTTTTGGAGAGTCGAAGTCCATTCGTCGGGTCCCGTCCAATTGTATCCCGAATAATTTCCTATCGAAAGACACGTCAATTGAATTTCTTCGCCAGGGCAAAGTTTTATGTCATCATTGATTATCCTCGATTTCGATAAATCGAGCATATACACTGTTGCCGGAAATTCAATTACGCATCCCACGTCCCTTATCCTTATAGTATACGATTCTCCGTATGTTCCATAATGAAATTCTCCGGTGTCGTTGCTTTCTATGAATTGGTCTTTGTCGAACAGACTGTAAGTAAACGGTCCTACGCCGCCTTTACGTCTGACTCTTATATACCCGTCGCCGTCGGTGCAGATGTAAGTCAATGTGAAATCGGCATCGAGCGAAACATTTTCTTTGATAAAATCAAAACCAACGTTGGAGAATGGACAGAAACTCCCACCTTCGCCATTATACGTCCCTATTTCCATGACATAATGCCCCGAAAAGGAAATCTCAAACACATCAGACGAACCTTCCGCAATTATTTGGGATATGGACGTCTGTGGGGGTTGTTCGGTGATCCTGAAATAACTTTGTATTTTTTCGTCGCCCAGATATATTGAGCCATGCGGTGTAATATCGGTTCCTGAGCATCCCGGTGTACGGTCGTAACCAAAATCGATCACTGTACTGTGTTTGTAATCGATATGTATAGTGTCCGAATATCCGCACGAATCGAGAATTGCGAACCGGTAATGCCCCTCTTCGAGGTATACGTTTTCTTTTTGTGTCAGATTGTTGCTGAAAGGATAATATTCTCTTATTCCATCCTGATTCGGAACAATATATGTCGAATCGGGGAGACTTGCAGGTCCGTCCACAAACTTGATAATCGCTCCTTTTTCGAAATCGATGTTTCGATACAGCCTGATAGCGCCTTTTGCAGTGTCGGGCAAACAGTATTCCGCAATAAAATCCAAAAGGTATGGTTCAGGATCAGGTCTGCCTGTATATGAAAATTCCTTGCATACGACAATATCCTTTTCCTCTTCGTCGCCATACAATATGCACAGTTTGTATTTTGTTTTGTATTGCAGTCCTGTTTTAGTACGTTTCTGGAGGTTGTCGTAATCGGATTTGTTGTTGATATCGCCTTCTACGATAACTGAATATATTTCTTCCGATTCCTCCGTTTTCTCTGCTTCCATTAAGACCCATGAATAATTATAACAGTCATAACCATAATTAAAATGTATCGAATAACTGTCACAAATAAAATTTTCGGGCACGACATCCAGTGGCATTTCCTCTGTCGGCGGCGGAATGCCTGATGTCCGAGTATCAATAAAAAATACGCAACCATCTTCGTCTTCAATTTCAACCTGATATGTACCGTGAGGTATAGCGGTGGTTGTTACGGTGTTCAGATCGTAGTAAGGTCCGAATGTTTTGGAATAATTGTTACTGCCGTCAATATCGGTAAATGTGATGTAATACGGGAAAGCAATGTGATCGTCAGTCATTTCGGGATTTGGCGTTATCTCCCATTCGGCATCGGCACAATAAATATTTTTGGAATTGACCGAAAACGGAAAAACTTCGTCAGGATCGATGGGCGTCGAAGTCACAACATCGTCATAAAACACACAGTCTCCGTTGTCTTTAATTTCGATACGATACGTGCCGTGAGGCATGAAATCTGTTTCTACAGGATTGAGATCGCTGTAAGATCCGATTGTTTCGGAAACGTCGGTGGCTGTATTGGTAACTGTAATTGTGTATGGGAGACAAATAAAAGTGGCGGTGTTGGTTATACTCCATTTGACTTTTGCGCACGTTTCGATGAGAGGGGCAACTGTAAATGACGCCGGATCGGGTGGAGCGAATTTGATTACGTCCATGAGGATGTCAGAGCAATAGGGTGTTGCTTCGTCTTCAGGTTGTTTCATTCTAATATAAGCAGTATAAGAAACCTCGTTGTCCCGTGCTTCGCAGTATTTCACATCGAAAGAAATAATATTCTCATCGATAACATCCTTCCATTGCCAGTCTGAAGGGTTCGAAAAATCGTCGCTTCGGACAAAAACAACTTCAAATTTTTCGGGATGGTCTTTCCAATATTTATAAAAATCCGAATTGCTATTAACTTTTCTTTTTATCATACCATCTTTGCAATCTGTTGAATTGACCGGATAAAATTCGTTGTCATACAAATCGGCATAACCGATGCCTCCCTCCGTCATTTCAGAATCTCCATATTCGAACTCATCGATTGTAACGTTTTTCAATGTCACAATATCCTCACAAGCATCTGTTACATAGATATCGTATATGCCGGGAGACAATCCTTGAAAAGTAAACTCTTTTTCGGCAGACGGTCCCAATACATCGATGATGTCTCCATCTTTCAACAGTGTCAAAGTGTAATCGGGCTCTCCCTGTACAATTTCCACGACGATTTCTCCGCTTGCGCCACAACCGAAAGAAGTGATGACTTTACCAACCTTGGCATCGAGTAAATTTCTTTTGATTTCAAAGTATTCCGACTCAATGTTTTCGCAACCGTCTTCTACCTCGAATTTATATTTGCCCGGCGCTAATCCCGTATATTTATACGGAGATTTTGCCGGCGCTGTATACGAAACGCCTGTCGTTTCGTTGAGCAGCAATACATCATTATATGGCATCGCGCCTCCTGTAACGGTTATTGTTACTTCGCCGTCATTGTCATTGCAGGTTTTCACGTCTTTGATAGAGCCAATCTCCAAATTTAAATCATCGACAATTTCAATTTTGACTTTAACCGGAAACTCTGAATTACAACCGTCTGTAATCATAAACTCGTACTCGCCCCAAAGAAAACCGCCTACCGTTATCTCTTTTATCTCTTTGTCCGATACTGTCAAGTCTTCGGACGAGCAGACGCCTTCCGGATCTCCCGAATACGAAATGCATTTGACAGTATATGGCGCCATTCCGCCGTTAAATGTAAATTTTATACGACCGTCGGACTTGCACGGCGCCGCCAAATCGATCTGTTCCGCAGTAGGAGTGAATTTACTTTCGGATACTTCGGCTTGTAAAGTCTCGGAATAACACAGGTCTTCGACAGAGAACCCGTATTTCCCGACGGGCAAACCGGTGATGTCGTAATCTCCGCTTTTTTCGACGGTTAATCCTTCGGGAGGAGGAGTATATTCGGGAGGATATTCGAGCATTGTAATGTTATAGGGAAAAGTTCCGTTTTGCAATGAAAGATGGATTTTACCGTCCTGCGAACATATAGGGCTTGGTTCCGTCCCTGTTACTTTATATTCGGGCATGATTTTTTTCACAGTAACGGTTAATTCGTCCTGATAACAATCATCGTAGACAGTAAATTTGTATTCTCCTTCGGGTAAATCATTTATAGTGTAATCGCCATCGTCTACATTTTCTAATATTGCATCATTTATCTGCATCGCTGTGTAGGCAGCGGGGGCGCCCGTCAATATGACATCGTATGGAGGAGTTCCTTTTTGTAATGAAAATTTGATTTTGCCATCATTTTTACACATAAGAGTGGGTTCCGAAATTGCATTGTACTGTGGGAAAATTGTATTTACGGTTTCGGTAAATTCTTCCGGATGACAAATATCGTTGACCGTAAACTTGTAATTGCCTGCCGGCAATTTGTCGATAACAAAATTTCCGTCGTGCTCAACTGTTAATGTACTTGGTCCCGTATAATTGTCGGGAACATCATCGATAAAAGTAATAGTGTACGGAGGTGTTCCGTCGATTAATGAAAGATGAATTTTGCCTTCGTTCGAACATATACGGGCAGGTTCGATTTTTGTTATTTCATATTTGTGGTCGATTCTGTCGATCTTAGGTTGGCGGTAAACTGTATATCCGCAGGCGTCGGATAATGCAAGTTCGTATTCTCCCCACGGCAAATTTTCGATTGTCCATTCACCGGCGTCGGAACGATTATAAACGGTATTAACCAATTCCGGATGTTCTTCGGGCGCTTTCGATATTCGCACGGTATATGGAGTTCGTCCGCTTCCAAGCTGTACGGGAATAGAGCCGGTCGATGAACATTCCAGCGACTTTTTTATACCAGCAGTATTTATTTCCATCTGCTTCTGGTCGAATCCGGGATATGTTCCGGTCATTGTTATCTGTTCGGAAGAGCGTATTATCCGGGTTTCTTTTTCTGTGCAGTATGCTTCTGCTTTTATGATGTATGTCCCGGGCGGTACTGCCTGAATGATTCCTTCGTTGGCGTCGAAAATTGTGCTGTATCCTCCGGAAACAATCGATTCGATACTGTATCGTGCATCCGAAATCTGTATAATTTTTTCATCGACATTTGTTCCTGTCAAAACCGCCTTAATTATACCGTTCGATTCACAATCCGAAATCTTTGCTATCGATACCTCTACTGTAAAATCGCAGTCCACTTGTCCGGATATCCTACTGAAAATAAACAAACAAACAGATAATAATCCCAATTTTACAAGCCATCCTAACTCGATGATTTTAACGGGATACAAAGTTTTTTTATGCGTCGAACAATGCATTTTATCTAATTATTAACAGTTTATTTATCCGGGTGCAAATGTAGTAATAATTTTTTTATCCGCGAATTGACGCTATTTTGGGGGTGTACGACAAAATTCCCTTTTTATCCATAGATTAATACACAGAAGTCCGAAATCTGTGAATATCTGTGGATAAAAGGATCCACAGATTTACACAGATTTACACAGATGAATCAAATCTGTGAACAGCTGTGGACATCTGTGGATAAAAGGATCCA
>JAITKY010000061.1 GCA_031278135.1 Prevotellaceae bacterium
ATAGTTATTTATGAAAAAACATAGCGTAAAACATTATTGTCGCAAAAATAATGTCGGGAATACAGTAATGTTTAATTTTATTTTTAATAATCAGCACGTTGTATTATTTGACATCTTAATATTGCGACAGTGTAATCTGCGCCAAGTCAGGAGTTCTGAACCTGAAATAGCGAAGTTAATGTTTTTGATACAAAAGAGAATGAAGAAATGAATAGCATACGACTTGCTTTTTGATGTAAGGAGATGTCAATAATTTAAGTACTCAATTTGGTCGAATAATATAGTTCCATTCGCCGTGAAATTTGTATCGTTTTATATTTATTTTTTCAAACTCCTGCAAAAAAAAACACATTTTTCGCAAAATAATCAGGAAAAAGAAAAAACATTATTGAAAAATTTGTGTCAGTTCGTGGACAACTTTTGCAATATCTTCCATCAGCCATTTTGGTGTGGAAGTTGCGCCGCAAACGCCGACAGTATTGCAATTTAAGAACCATTTGGGATTGATGTCAGTTGCCTGTTCGATAAAATATGAGTTGGGATTTGCATTTTTACAACTTTGATACAGTACTTTGCCATTGGAACTTTGTTTTCCGCTCACAAAAATAACGACATCATGTTTCCGTGCAAAATCTTCGAGGTGCGGTTTTCGTCCCGACACTTGCCGGCAAATAGTGTTATATGCTTTAAACATAGCCGTGTCGCCACCCGACTGTTCGATTTTTTCGACTATTATTCTGCGCAGTTCCTCGAAACCTTCGATGCTTTTTGTCGTCTGCGAAAACAGGAAAACAGGACGGGAACAGTCGATCCGGTTGATTTCGTCAACGGTCTCAATTACAATAGCATTACCCTCTGTTTGTCCTACCAGACCATTCACTTCGGCATGTCGTTTTTTTCCGAAAATGACGATAACGCCGTTACATTGTTTTGCCTCTTCATAAGCACGTTTGATACGTTCCTGCAGTTTAAGCACGACAGGACAAGTGCAGTCTACTATTTCGATACCTGCATTTTTAGCCGTTTCGTATGTTTCGGGAGGTTCGCCGTGTGCTCTGATAAGTATTTTTTTAGGATCTACAGCGCTGATATTTTCATGAGAGATAGCGTTTAAGCCCTTACTTTTCAGCCGGTTTACTTCGACGTTGTTGTGGACTATATCGCCCAGCGAAAACAGTACTCCATTTTTATCGAGTTCTTTTTCAGCGGTTTCGATAGCACGTATCACACCATAGCAAAATCCCGAAAGACTGTCTATTTCTACTTTAATCGTGTTCACAAATTGCCTTAACTTTTTCGTACAACCATTCTAATTGTTCTTTGGGCGTCATATTGCTGTTATCCAGAACAACAGCGTCCGCAGCCTGTTTCAATGGACTGACTTCACGGTGAGTATCCTTAAAATCACGTCCTTCGATATTTTTCCGTACTTCGTCGACAGTGACGTTTTCGCCTTTGGCTTTCAGTTCCGAAAACCTGCGTAAAGTTCTGATTTCCGGCGATGCGGTCATAAACACCTTCAATTCGGCATCTGGAAACACCACCGTACCAATATCTCTGCCGTCCATTACAATTCCTTTAGCCTGACCCATAAGTTGTTGTTGTCTGACTAACAATTCCCTGACTTCAGGCACTGCGCTCACTGCGCTTACATGATTCGCTGTTTCTATCGAACGGATTTCCTTCTCGACATTCTCATTATTCAGATAAGTATCAGCCGTTTCGGAGCCGGCAGACTTGCGAAATTCGATATTGATATCTTTCAGCATGGATTTCAATCTGTCCGAAATTTTTCCCGACGAATCGATCAATCCGTTACGGACACAGAATAAAGTTACAGCCCTATACATCGCTCCCGTATCGACGTAGATATAATTTAATCGCTGTGCAATTGCTTTTGCAACAGTGCTTTTCCCTGTGGACGAATATCCGTCGATGGCTATGATGATCGGCTTATTCATCGGCTTTGCTGTCCTGATTTTTCTCCAAAACAGCGACTTTCTTAATCAATTCATCGACAGCATTTTTCAACTCCGGCAAATTACGGAACACAACGAACGAACGTTTGTATTTCGAGGCTTCCATAGCCGGAAATCCCAACATTGCCCTGTCGCTGGGGACATTATTCGAAACTCCGCTTTTCGACGCTATCGTGACTCTGTCGCCGACATTCAAGTGCCCGACAATGCCCGCTTGCCCGGCAAAAACGCAATTCTCGCCGACTTTCACCGAACCGGCTATTCCCGTTTGCGCTGCAATGACAGTGTTTTTGCCGATTTCAACATTGTGCGCTATCTGAATCAGATTGTCTAATTTGACGCCCGAATGGATTACCGTCGATCCCATAGTCGAACGGTCGATGGTGGTACACGCTCCGATTTCGATATTATCCTCAATAACAACGTTTCCGATTTGTGGAATCTTCTTGTATTCGCCATTTGCCTGAGGAGCAAAGCCAAAACCGTCGGCGCCGATAATGCTTCCCGAATGGATGATGCAATTTGCGCCGACAACACATCCGTGATAGATTTTCACTCCAGAGTAAACGATTGTGTTATCGCCGATTGTGACGTTGTCGCCAATATAGACGTGAGGATAAATCTTGACATTGTCGCCGAGTTTCACGCCTTTGGCAATATACGCAAAAGCGCCTATATAACAATTCTTTCCTCGTTTCGACCGCCACGATATTTTCGATGGATATTCGCATCCCTTTTTGTTTACTGCCTTTGCCGATTCGAACAGTCCGAGAACTGAGGCTACTCCTTCGTAAGCATTGTCTACGCGGATAATTGTCGGGGTAATTTTTCCCTTGAGTTCATAATCCTTATTAAGCAGGATTATAGATGCTTTCGTGGTATATACGTATTTTTCGTATTTGGGATTGGCAAAAAAACACAGCGTTCCAGGTTTTCCCTGTTCGATACGCGCAACACTCGTTACTGAGGTTGACAAATCGCCTTCGACTGTGCCTTTCAAATAGTTCGCAATAGTTTCTGCACTAAACATATATCTAACTTTTAATTAACTGAGATCTTTAAAAATCTCCATTTGTTATCTTTTAAATTTCGGCGCAAAATTAGTAATATTTATTTGATGAATAAAACAACAGGAAAGGTGTAAATTCTCCTGTCTCGATTTGCACATTCCAGCATTTGTCATATCTTTGCAAAACTTTTTTGAATTAAAGATAATAGTAAATACCTGTTCATACGACAGATAAGTTAAATTAAAATACAATGAAAGTATCTTATAACTGGTTAAAAGATTATATCTATTTTGAAGAAACGCCCGAAAAAATTGCGGAGATTTTGACATCTATCGGGCTGGAAGTTGAATCGATTGAGCGGATTGAGAGTGTCAAAGGTGGATTAAACGGAGTTCTTACCGGGCATGTCCTGTTGTGCGAAAAACATCCCGATGCTGATCGATTGCATGTTACGACAGTCGATATAGGCGGGGAACAGCCATTGCAGATTGTCTGTGGAGCGCCGAATGTCACTAAGGGACAGAAAGTTGCCGTTGCAACAGTTGGGACTACATTATATTTCGCTTCGGGCGAAGAAATCAAGATAAAAAAGTCGAAAATACGTGGCGTTGAATCCTTTGGAATGATATGCGCCGAAGACGAACTCGGACTTGGAACATCGCACGAAGGTATTATGGTTTTAGATGCGGACGCTGTTCCCGGAACACCGCTAAAGGATTTACTGCAACTCGACGATGATGTCGTTTTCGAAATTGGACTGACTCCCAACAGAGTAGACGCCGCTTCGCATTTTGGTCTGGCAAGAGATCTGGCTGCTTATTTCAGAAAACACGCCACACTTCCGGATGTATCGAACTTTATGATCGATAACTATTCCAACCCTTACGAAGTTGAGATCGAGGACGAAAACGGGTGTATGCGATATTCGGGAATAACCGTTTCGAATGTCAGAATAAAACCCTCGCCCGACTGGTTGCAGAAACGATTGAAAGCGATAGGAATCAGACCAAAAAACAATGTAGTCGATATCACCAATTACATACTTCACGAACTTGGACAGCCCTTGCATGCCTTTGACGCCGACAAAATCGAAGGTTGCAAAGTCGTTATCCGCACTTGCGACGACGGAACAGAATTTACAACCCTCGATGGCGAAGTTCGTAAGTTAAAATCCACAGATTTAATGATATGCGACGACTCCAAACCAATGTGTATCGCAGGAGTTTTCGGAGGAACAGATTCGGGCGTCACGGACAATACTGTGAATGTGTTTATTGAATCAGCGTACTTTAATCCCGTCAGGATTCGTAAAACATCACGCTATCATGGACTTGTTACAGATTCTTCGTTCCGGTTCGAAAGAGGAACCGACCCGAATATGACAGTATATGCTTTGAAACGTGCGGCTCTGTTGATGAAAGAGTTAGGCGAAGGAGAAATTTCGTCAGACATTGTGGACGTTTATTCGCAAATTATCGAACCAGCACAGATAGAAATGAGTTACAGCAATATTGAACGTGTTATCGGAAAAAATATTCCTGCGGCAGAAATAAAAAGCATAATCGAAGCTCTGGAAATGAAAATCGTCGAAGAAAAAGACGATTCGTTCACCGTTCTTGTTCCTTCGTACAGAGTTGATGTGAAAAGGGAATTTGATGTAATAGAGGACATTCTGCGTATCTACGGTTACAACAATGTCGAAATTCCTTCGCAGGTACATTCTACATTAAGTTATGTATCGAAACCCGATAAAGACAAATTAATAAACGCCGTTTCCGACTTTTTTACCGCAAACGGATTCAGAGAAATAATGTCGAACTCGCTCACAAAATCAGCGTATTACGACAAACTCGAAACATATAAAGCCGAAAATTCCGTGAAAATATTGAATCCGTTGAGCAACGAACTGAATGTTATGCGTCAGACTTTGCTGTTCGGTGGATTGGAGGCTATTGCACGAAACATCAACCGCAAAAATCCCGACCTCAAATTCTACGAAACAGGAAACTGTTATTCGTACAAGGAAACACAATCGCCTAACCCTCTGAATGCGTACAGGGAAGATTTGAGAATAGCGCTGTTCCTGACCGGAAACAATCATTTACTGTCGTGGAATCAAAAGGCAGAACCATCGAATTTCTTCACATTGAAATCTTTGCTGGAAAGATTGTTACAGCGTTTCGGAGTAAACATGTCGAATCTGCAAGCCGGCGACGCTCCGAAAGATATATTTGCCGACGGTTTGTCGTTCAGTGTTTTCAAAGGTAAACATGTTGTGACATTTGGCGTTATAGCGAAAAATATCCTTAAATCGCTGGATATTGAACAGGATGTGTTTTTTGCGGAAATAAGTCTTCAAGCATTGACCGGGTTTGCCCGGCAGGATAAGTCCGTATATAAGGAACTCGCACGTTTTCCGGAAGTTCGCAGAGATTTGGCGCTTGTGATAGACCGAAATGTGAATTTTTCCGTTTTGAGGGATATCGCATTCCGTACTGAACGAAAACTGCTGAAAAATGTCGGATTATTCGACATTTACGAAGGCGAGAAACTTCCCGCAGGTAAAAAACAGTATGCTCTCAGTTTCATCATTCAGGACGAAGAAAAAACTTTGACAGATAACAATATTGAACATATAATGCAAAACCTCGTTGCTGCTTTCGGAAAAGACGCCGGAGCAATGTTGAGGTAATTTTTAATCATTTAAAAGTGCAAGATTACAGTTTTTTTGACAACTGTAAAATTTCATCTAAATTTGTGCTCGAATTTTATTGAAAGTATATGAAAGTTTTGATTACAGGAGCAGCGGGATTTATAGGAAGTTTTTTAGTGGAAGAAGCGCTCAATCAGGGATTTGACACTTATGCCGGAGTAAGAGCCAGTAGCAGCAAACAGTATTTAAAAGACGAAAAAATTAAGTTCATCGATCTGAAATACAGTGATAAAAAACTGCTTACGGAGCAATTGACGGAGTTGAAAAACACTGTCGGCAAATTTGATTATATTATACACGGAATGGGGGTCACCAAATGCAAAAACAAAGACGATTTCGACAAAATCAACTGTGGTTACACAAAAAATTTTGTGGATGCGTTAATCGAATCCGGTTCCGTACCGGACAAATTTGTGTATATAAGCAGTTTGTCGGCGTGGGGACCCGGCGACGCCAAAACCGGACATCCGATAATGTTATCCGACGAGCCAAAACCGGATACGCTCTACGGAGCAAGCAAACTCAAAGCAGAACAGTATATTGCTTCGCTGCCCGGTTTTCCGTACATCTTCCTGCGACCGACAGGCGTGTATGGTCCCAGAGAAAAAGATTATTTCGTTTTCAACAAGACGGTTGCGAGCGGTATCGTGCCGACAATGGGTTTTCAAACGCAATATCTGACATTTATTTATGTCCGCGATTTAGCCAAACTTGCGTTTTTGGCGTGTCGAAGCAATATCGTTCAAAAAGCTTATTTTGTCACCGACGGGAAGGAATATACCGATAAAGAATATGCGGCTATAGTGAAAAAACATCTCGGACGTAAACATACATTGAACCTCCGAACACCGCTGTTTTTGGTGAAATTTATTTCGTATTTTGGAGATACTGTTTTCGGATGGTTCGGGCAAACGCCTACTCTCAACAAAGATAAATACAAGATTCTAAGAGTGATGAACTGGCGTTGCGAAAATAAACCCACCGAAAACGATTTCAATTTTAAAGCCAGTTACGACCTCGACAAAGGAACCAAAGAGGCTATAAAATGGTATAAACAGGAAAAATGGATCTGAATTTACAGAATTTTAGAATTAAACAGAATGGTTAAATGGATCAGAATATTGAAAATAAAATACATAATAAAGAAACCGGATTTGGTACAGCCCCGGTCTATCTGACAGCGATATCGACTATACTCGGTGCAATATTGTTTCTTCGATTCGGTTACGCAACGGGAATGTTGGGACTTATCGGCGTGATTTTCATCATCATACTTGGTCATGCAATAACCATTCCGACGGCTCTTGCCATATCCGAGATTTCAACAAATATTCGTGTCGAAGGAGGAGGTGAATATTTCATTATCTCCCGTTCGTTCGGCTTGAAAATCGGTTCGACAATAGGAATCGCGCTGTATATTTCGCAGGCTATCAGCGTTGCTTTTTACATTATCGCATTTACCGAAGCATTTGAACCTTTGTTCGATTGGTGGAAGCGCAGTTTCGAGTTCGAACTCCCGCGACAGATAATCAGTGTGCCTGCGCTTTGCCTTCTGTCGTACATTATCCTTAAACAGGGAACAGGGTCGGGAATGAAACTGCTATATATTGTGAATGTGATACTTATCCTGTCGCTATTATTCTTTTTCATCGGCAAACCCCTCACCGAGAGCGTTTATTCCGGCGACGTGATCATCGACAATATGAAATTTTTGAACAAAGATTCGTTTTTTGTGATATTTGCAATCTGTTTTCCAGCGTTCACGGGCGTCACGGCGGGCGTGGGACTGAGCGGCGACCTGCAAAATCCGGGAAAGTCGATTCCGCTGGGCACAATGGCAGGAACGGTTACAGGTCTGATAGTGTATTTGTTAGTGGTATGGAAATTAGCAATATCCGCTCCTGCCGGCGATTTGATCGGCAATCAACTGATTATGTCGAAAATTGCAATCTGGGGAGTGGTTATTATTCCGATAGGGCTTGCTTCGTGTACCTTTTCGTCGGCAATAGGCTCAATCATAGTTGCTCCCCGCACGCTTCAGGCGATTGCGCTCGATAAAAGTTTTCCTGTCGGGCATCTCAACTCTTTCCTTGCTCACGGAAAAGGCAAAACGCTGGAACCGGTCAACGCTTCCGTTGTTACGTTTTTGATTGCGCTTGTGTTTGTTATCATAGGCAATGTCAATGCGGTCGCTGGAATTATTTCCATGTTTTTCTTAATCTCCTATGGCTCATTGTGTTTGATTTCTTTTCTCAACCATTTTGGAGCGCCGCCGTCGTACAGACCTCGTTTTAAATCGAAGTGGTACATATCGTTAAGTGGATTTTTGCTGTCGGTATGGGTGATGTTTAAGATTGATCCGCTATACACTATTCTGGCGTATGTCGCTATCGTCTTTTTGTATTTGATTGTCGAACATTATAACAAAGATCAAAAAGGTCTGGTGAACATATTTAAAGGATCTATTTTTCAGTTAAACAGACGTTTGCAGGTATATATGCAAAAAAATCATTCGGGATTGGACGACGAAGAATGGCGTCCTGCGGCGATCTGCATATCACAAAATTCTTTTGAGCGCGAAAAAGTGCTTGAACTGATGAAATGGATCAGTCACAAACACGGATTCGGGACTTATTTCCATTATATCAAAGGATATTACAGCAAACAAACTTATCTTGAATCACGAAAAATCCTTGCACAACTTATCGAACAGTGTGAAAATGGCGATTCCTTTTATATCGACACAATGATTTCACCCTCATACACTTCGGCTATTGCGCAGATTATACAGTCGCCATCGATTTCAGGAATGGAAAATAATATGGTGATATTCGAATACGACAAAAACAAAAGCGAAGAACTTGTGCGGATTTTGGAGAATATCAATCTTGTAAAAGCCGGAGATTTTGACATTTGTATTCTTGGAAATTCGACTTCACCGATCAGATACAGGAATGGTATTCATGTCTGGACCAGGTCGGTAGATGAAAAAAATACCAACCTGATGATTTTATTGGGATATATTATCCTCTCGCATCCCGATTGGAGTAAAAATTATATCAAAATCTTCAATATCAGTCCGGCCGGAAAAGAAAAAGAGACAAAAAAAGATCTCGAAGAGCGAATTGCAGCCGGACGGTTGCCTGTCACATTGACAAATATAGAGATAGTAACATTTGTTGAAAATCAGACGATAGGCGAGATTATAACGGAACATTCAAAATATGCAGGGTTGACAATCATCGGATTCAGGGAAGAAATTATTAAACACGAACCGTTAGCATTTTTCGACGATTTCCATGGAATAGGAGATGTGTTGTTTGTAAATGCTTCGATGTCAAGAAATATAGATTAAAATGAAAATATTTATGACTTTATGATTTACTCATTTATAACAGGAATAGAGAGCAATATGAATTTCATAAGGGAATATCATGTTCCTTCAGAATATTCGTTATTTGATTTTAAACAGTTTATCGGCGCCGACATGGGCTTTGACGATTCGCAGCAAAGTGTGTTCTTTGTGTTGGATAGAAACAGTAAAAAAACGGAGAGTTATTCGGTATTCGACATGGACATGGTCAGTCTGGAAGACTTGTGCAAGAAGGGTGTGGAAAGGTTGCTTTATACTTTCGACTTTTTTAACGACCGTTCGTTATTCATCGAATTTCAGGGAGAAACTGAAGAACAATCAAGGGTTTATTATCCGGTTGTCGTGCAAAGTATAGGCGATGCTCCAAATCAATTCTTCGAAAAAATCGGAAATGATATTAACAAAAAAAGGTCTATCAATGATTACGACAACGACGAGAAAGACGACGACGAGGAAGACAATGAGGAAATTTATGATTATCTTTAAATCCGCACGAATCCAGAAAAAGACCTACTACAAAGTGTTGTTAATTATGCAATTAACAAACACTTTGCACAGGTCGAAAATTTCACCTAATTTTACGCTGTCAAACAATTAAAAT